>CALVWH010000099.1 GCA_944364705.1 uncultured Bacilli bacterium
CTTTTGCTGGTTCTTGTTCAATAACAATTCCTTCTTTGGCTGATTCCATATCGCTTACTTTTTACGTTTCAATCGATACCACAAGACCTTTACTTTCTAACGATTTTTGTACTGCCGTTGCGGTTTGACCAACATAATCCTCTAAGGTTATAAGATCCGTTCCTTTGGAAATAATTAACGTGATTTCCGTACCTTTTTTAGCCATTCGATTCCCTTGAGGTTCCGTTCCAATCACTTTACCTTCCTCAATTTTATCATCGAATTCTTCTTTTGTCTTCGTTTTTACTTCAAAACCAGAATCCATTAATGCTTTTTCTGCTTGAGCAACCGTCATATCACTAACATCGGGAATTTTAACTTCTTTATTTTGGTAAAAAATGATCGCAAAAGCAATAATTCCAATCACAACAAAAATTCCAGCAATAATTCCAAAAATTTTAAGTCCTTTATTTATCTTTTTGTCTTCTTTGTCTTCTTTCTCTTTTTGTTTTTTCATTTCTTTTAAATTTAGAACCGTTTTGGTTTCTTCTAATTCTTGTTCTGGATATTCATAAACAATACGAGCATCATTTTTATGTTCTTCATTTAAAGCAACTTTTAAATCCTCTCTCATTTGTAAAACGTTGTCATAACGATTTTTTGGATTCTTTGCACATGCTTTCAATACAATATTTTCAATACTTTGAGGAATTCCTAAATCCATTTTCGTAAGAGAAGGAATACTTTCCTTCATTTGTTTGATCGCAATTTCAACCGCATTATCTCCTTTAAAAGGCAAAGTTCCGGTTAAAAGTTCATACATTAAAATTCCTAAAGAATAAATGTCACTTTTGATGGTAGCTCCGTTTCCATTGGCTTGTTCTGGAGGTAAATAATGAACCGATCCCATAACCGAATTGGTTTGTGTAAGTTCATTACTATTTAAAGCCATCGCGATTCCAAAATCGGTGATTTTTACCATTCCATCTTCTAAAATCATAATGTTTTGTGGTTTAATGTCTCTATGAATAATATAGCTATCATGAGCACAAGCAAGTCCACTGGTTAATTGAAGCATAATGTCGACAACTTCTGGAAGTGTTAAATGTCCTCTTTTTTTAATTAAACTTTTTAAAGTTTTTCCATCAATATATTCCATGACAATAAAATAAACGCCATTGTCTTCTCCAACATCATAAACTTCTACAATATTTGGATGAGATAAACTACTTGCAGCAATTGCTTCTCTTTGGAATCTTCTTACAAATTTTTCATCTTCTGCTAAATCGCCACGTAGTACTTTTACGGCAACATCACGATCTAAAATTAAATCATGAGCTAAATAAACGTTTGCCATACCACCTTCGCCAATCATTCTCGTTATTTGATAGCGATCATTGATTTTTTGCCCCTTTACAATCATTTTTTTGCCTCCAATTCCAAAAGTGCAACGGAAATGTTATCCGTACCACCTCGATTATTACTTTTACAAATTAATTTTTGAACTTTTTCTTCTACTTTTAAGTTTTCGGTTAAAACTTTATTAATTTGTTCAAAATCTAACATATTGGTAAGTCCATCGCTACAAAGCATAATCGATTCTACTTGATCTTCAACAGCAAAAACATCCATTTCTACCGTAGTTTGAGCTCCGAGTGCTTTCATCAAGACATTTTTTCTTGGATGCTCTTTTGCTTCTTTTTCGGTTAATTCTCCGGATTTTACGAGTAAATTTACTAAAGTATGATCATTGGTTACTTTATGTAATTTTTTATTTTTTAAAACAAATCCAGAAGAATCTCCAATATTTCCAAATAAAAGATATTCTTTGGTTAATAAAGCCATAACTAAAGTCGTTCCCATTCCCATACTTTCTGGATGTTCTTCGGTATATTTATAAATAAGAACATTTGCTTCACTGACAACTTCTTTTATAAAACTTACTGCATCGGTTTTATTTCCAACGCTTCCTAAATCTCGAAAACGTTTCCCAATATGTGTGATGGCAATAGAGGAAGCAACTTCTCCTGCTTTATGTCCTCCCATACCATCGGCAACGGCCATTAAAATTTCTCCATTATCGTTTTCACAGATAATGACGCTATCTTCGTTATGATCCCTTACTTTTCCAGGGTCTGTTAAATAATAATATTCCATCAAACATCCTCCTCAATTTTTGCTCGAAGTTGCCCACAAGCAGCCATAACTTTGGTACCAAATTCTTTTCGAATGGTTACGTTGATATGATTTTTTTTCAAACAATCGTAAAATTTTAAAATGGTTTCTTTTTCGCTTCTTTTATATTGAATATGACTGGTTTCATTATAAGGAATTAAATTAATGTAACAGTTCATTCCTTGTACTAGGCTTGCTAATTCTTTGGCACAAGCAAGACTATCATTTTTATCTTTTATCATAATATATTCAAAAGTTACTCGCCGATTCGTTTTCGCGATATATTTTTTTAAAACTTGGATTAAGTCTTTTAGTGGATATGCTTTATTAATAGGCATTAATTCATTTCGCAAGGTATCGTTTGGAGCATGCAAAGAAATGGCTAAATTTACTTGTTTTCCATCCTCTATAAATTGTTCAATTTTAGGAATGATTCCAGAAGTTGATACGGTAATATGACGAGCTCCAATATCTAGTCCTTTTCCACAATTAATAATGTTAATGAAATCAATAACTGCATCATAGTTATCAAAAGGTTCTCCAATTCCCATTAACACAACATGAGTAATTTTTTCGTTTATGATTTCTTCTACTTTTAGAATTTGTAACACCATTTCACAAGTTTTTAAATTTCGTCTTTTCTTTAATCGTCCACTTTCACAAAAGGCACACCCCATGTTACATCCTACTTGGGTAGAAATACAAAGACTATTCCCATAATTATGTTTCATCAATACGGCTTCAATTTTTTGATGATCTTCTAAAGAGAATAAAAATTTTTTAACATCGATATCTTCTTGTTTTTGTACAAGTTATAAAGAGGTTATTGAAAATTCTTTTTTTAATTTTTCAATCAAATCTTTTTTTAAATTGGTCATCTCTTCAAAGCTATGAACTTTTTTTCGATATAACCAATCAAAAATTTGTGTAGCTTTAAATTTTTTTTCTTGATGATCGAGAAAATAGTTTTCTAATTTTTCTAATGTATAATTATAGATACTCTCCATAGCAACACCCTATGATTATTATAGCATGACTACTTTTAAAAAGCAAAAACTTTCAAAAAAAAATTCTTATTTCGAAGAATCTTTTTTTTCTAGATCTGGGGGAATATAAGTAAAAGGATTGAAGGTCTGAGAATTTGTTTGATTTCCCATAGTATTTTTTACTTGTTCTTGAGGTGGCTGGTTAACACTTGACACCATAGTATTTGGAGCTAATAAATCAACGGGAGGTTTCTTTAAGGTTGGATGGATTCCTTGATTTTTCATTTCATCTAATTTTTTTTGTGGCATTAACAAATCTACTGGACGCATAACGGAAGGAGTCGATACGGTTTGTGGTTCTACCGTAGGATTTTGATTTCTTCCATTCGGTACAGTTCCATTAAAAGCAGGAGTTGGCGGTAAAGGGGGATTTTCGGGTACCATCTGGGGATTGGATACCGAATTTAAATTTCCAGGATTCGAAATCATGTTGTTTTGCGGTTGTTGATTTCGAACAATCATTTCTGGGCCTTTCCACATCAATCCTCCTGCCGTAACCACGTTGTTTGTTGTTTCTTGTTTTTTTTCTCCAAAAGGTGTTACAGCAACTTCTGGAACGGTTGCTACTTCTTGAATTGGTGTCATGGTTGGCTCTACTTTATTTTCTATTGTTTGTGGCTCGATCGTTTTTGTTTTTCTTTTACAAGTTAAAGCAAAAATTGGAAAGGAAATATAAGGAAACATTAGTAAAAATATAGGATAAAGTGTTGCTTTTTGAAAATAGATCGTTAAAGCTCGATAAATTTTATATAGAAAAACAATTTGAATAATGGGAACAAAAAGAAGAATAAAATAAACAATGGGAAGATTTAATGCTTTTGTCATTACATATAGATTATAAAATGGAATAAGTCCTTTCCATCCTTTTTCTCCCATTTTGGTAAAAATTACAAAATTAGAAAGGAGATAAAGAAGTAAAAAAACAATTCCAACAATCCAATATTCTGAAGTCAATGCTATCCCTTCTTCCTTTTTATTCTAATCGTTTATGAAAAAGAGAAGAATTCCTCTACCCTTTTATTGTAATTTTGTACCACACTGTGAGCAAAAATTACCAGTTGCTTTGGCTCCGCATTGTGGACAAAAGTTCATCTTTGGTTGGTTTTCTTCTACTTTCGTTTCAGTTGGTTGTGTCGTTTGTTGATTGGTTTGAAATAAAGTTCCTGGTTCTTTTACTGGAGCTGTTTGCGTATTGATTGGCTCTACTGGATTTTGATTTACCGCTCCTAAAACACCAGTTCCTACACCATTTGCCATGTTCATTCCCATAAATCCTACCATAGCACCTGCTTCATTAGATGCTGCATTTTGCATAGCTTCTGCTGTTGCATTTGCCATAAGTCCCGATTGCATGCTAGCATTTGAGAAAATCATCGCATCATCAATTTTGTTTACTCTCTTCATCGATTCTTCTGTTAAGTTAATATCTTGAAGAGCTACATCAGTAATTACAAGTCCATATTGTTGTTTCCAACTATCATCCAAAATTCGATTCATTTCATCAGAAATATCGCTTCCATACATTCCGATATCGCCAAATGGAATTTTATGTTTTCTCATAACTTGTGTAATCGCACTTGTAATTTTTTCGATAAATTTTCCTTTTAATTGTGATCCAATAATATCTTCATACGTTAAAAGATCTTTTGGATTTGATCCAATCACATTATGAACTAAAACAATTGGATCGATTACTTGAAAGGCATATTCTCCAAAAAAAGTAACTTCTAACATTCCATATTTATCATCGGTTATTTTCTTTGGTTGTGGAGAACCAAATTTATTTCCAGTAATGTTTAATAAATTTACATAATAAACTCTTTGATCTCTTGCGGTTTGTCCACCATAAGTAAATCTTCGACCAATGGTTTTAAAGGTATCGATAATTCCTTTTCCAAGACCTCCAGTAAAAATACTAGATTCACTGCTAGTATCAAAGGTGTATTCTCCTGGTTCTGCAGTAAATTCTTTAATCGCACCATTATCGATAATCATCATAGCCATTCCTTCTGGAACTGCGATTTTAGTTCCATTGGAAAGAACACCTTCTTGATAATTTTTATTTCCACTTCCATGGTTTACATTCCCTTTTACAATTAATACATTCTTTTCAATGGTAGGACAAGTAACAAACTCTTTAAACTGATCTCCAAATGCAGAAGATGTACTACTTGTTAATGCTTTAATTAATCCCATTTTCTAACCTCTTTCTTATTATGAACATTTTATGATCATCTATATAGATTATAGCATAGGTTTTTTTGTTTTTAAAGTTTTTTTCTAAAGGTTTACATTGAAAAAAAAGAAAAGTTTGCAACTCTTCTTTTCTTTCGTTTTTCTTTTTTAGTTTTTACTAGTTTCCTTTTAAAAATTAAACATAATTAGTTCTGGTTTAAATAATAATAAAAGTCCAAGAATTACCATGATAATTCCTCCAATAAGATGAGATAAATTCCCATATTTTTTTGAAAAACCAGTCATTTTTAAGGAAGTCATCGCAATGGTAAATACAATAACATCATCTAGTAAAAAGAACAAAATGTAAAGAAAAATGTTAAATGCATACGATGCCGTACTAAGATCATTCATTGCTAAAACCTGTGTATATAATAATGGAAGTCCAGCAGAGCAAGCAAGTTCTACAAGGTTAACGGAAACCGCTAGCGTTATAATCCCAATCATAGCCAAAAAGAAACTTTTTTCAGTTGTAAATTTTTTTATTTTTTGAATCATTTTCTTTCGTTTCTTTTTATCGACCAAATCACACCCTTCGCCATTTTTCTTTTCCTTATAAAATTTAATTAAATTGATTCCTCCAGCAAGCAAAGCAACAAGTGCAATAATATTACGAACGATCATAATTTGTTGAATTTTCATAGCAACCTGTAACCAAGATACCATAAAAAGTAAATAAACAAGTGCCGAAGTTCCTAAAAACGTAAATCCTAAAATCCACATCCGTTTCCGATTTTTCATTCCTAAAAGCATCGAAATTAAAAGGAGTAAAATCCACATCGCGCATGGATTAAATCCATCAACAAATCCAATAATTGCTCCTAATAATGGTAAAGAAACGGTCTTTGGATTAATTTCTCCTAAAATAGGAACTTTCACAAGATCTTCTTTTTCTTTAGAAGGTGTTTCCGTAGGAGTCTCAGTAGGAATTTCTTCTTGTGGTGGTGCCGTTTGATAATGATTTGGATCATTTAAAATATTTTGTACCACATTTTCGTCTAGATTTTCTCGATTTTTTAATACATTTTCGATTTGATATCCAATATTTTCATTATAGCCAATAAAATAATTTTTTCCGATAACAGTAAAAGGAACTCCACCTTCGGTAACCTGAAAAGCATCTTTTACCGTATCTAAAAGATTTTGATTTTCTTCATCATACCAAACTTCATAAAGATGAATTTCTAACTCTTCATATTTGGTCTCTAAAGTACTTAAAAATTCTTTTTCACTTGCACAATGTGGACACCCATCTCCATAAAATAAATATAAATCAATTTTTTCTTCTGCTTTTACAAAGGGAATCCATAAAAACAGAAAAAGAAAACATAAAATTTTTATTCCTTTTTTCATAACATTCTCCTATATTCTTCTAAAAGATCACGAAGTTCTTTTTCTTTTTTTTCTCCAACGATTCGGTTTATCTCTTTCCCATCTTTATAAAAAATACAAACCGGAAGGATTTTTCCAATCGATCTTGTTTCTACGATCTCTTCATCAAAATCTACATCATAATCGATAAAGGTAAATTCTGGGTAATCTTTTTCTATTTTTTCCCAAAGACTTCTCATTAGTAAACAAGATGGACACCATACGGCACTAATTCTCTCTATTTTCATAAAACCTCCTATTTTATTTTCACATCGAAAAATTTTACCAATTCTAACGCACCAATCGGATCGATCATCATTCCTCGAATCGAATCCAAATCACTATGAAATCCTTCGATTTTACAAGTAGAAAAATCAAGATTTCGAAGAGGGGTTCGATAAATTTCACTATCAGAAAAATCATTGTTTGAAAGATGTACTTCTTCTAAGGTAGATTCGAAAAAACGTGCTTCTTTGAAACAAGATTTATTGATTTGCACTCTCTTCGTTTTACATTCACTAAAATTGCTATACATGAAATTGCATTCTTCAAACGTTACATCATGGAAATAGGAAGATGAAAAATTTGATCCAACAAATTTACAATTTTTAAAAGATACGGTATGAAAACTACATTCTTCAAAATCGGTATTCGAAAAATTGCAATCTTCAAAGCGAACTTCTTTAAAATACGTTTGAAGGAATTTTCCTTCGATATCTTGTACCTTTTCAAAGAGAGAGTCAAAAAAACTATAATCTTTTTTTATTCCTTCGAATTTTCCTTTCCATAAAACATGATGATAAT
>CALVWH010000100.1 GCA_944364705.1 uncultured Bacilli bacterium
TATATGACTTTAGGAATGGGAAAAGGAAAAATATCCAAAGTTTTATTTTTTGAAACGTTGATGATTGGAATCCTTTCTCTTGGAATTGGTCTTGTTTTTGGAATTTTATTATCTCAGTTTATGAGTATTTTTGTAGCTAACATGTTTGAAGCAGATTTGACCAAATTTTCTTTTACAATTAGTCAAAGTGCAACGTTAAAAACGATTGTTTACTTTACGATTATGTATTTGCTCGTGATGATTTTTAATACGTTTAGCGTAGGAAAATGTAAATTGATTGATTTACTATATGCGAATAAAAAATCAGAACAAGTAAAGATGAAAAATCCTTATCTTTGTGTATTTGTCTTTATCTGTGCTAGTATTATGTTAGGATATGCCTATTACTTAGTTACTGGAGGAGTTACTAGCTTAAATAGCCCGGATAAAATTTTTATTCCAATTATTCTTGGTACCTTATCTACCTTTTTGATTATTTGGTCCTTATCAGGATTACTTTTAAAAATTGTCATGAGTATGAAAAATGTTTATTATAAAGGACTAAATAGTTTTACGTTAAGACAAATTAGTAGTAAAATCAATACAACCGTTATTTCTATGACCATGGTATGCTTAATGCTTTTTATTACCATTTGTGTTTTATCCAGTTCGTTATCGATTAAAAATTCTATGACTGCCAACTTAAAGGAATTAGCTCCTGCGGATATTCAGTTTTATAAAACATTAGATATCGATGAACGTATTATGGAAGATTATGGGTATTCGATAGAACAAGTAAAAAATTCGTCACAATTAATTAAAGATGATTTAAAACAAGTAGGATTTGATGTGGATGCAAAATTAAAAGATATCGTCGACATGAATACGTATGCAACCAATGATATTTTAATTGAAGATACGTTAGGTACTTACTATGAAGAAGCCAAAAAAACATATCCCCAATTAGCCTACGATTCTGCGGAATCTTTTGTACGCATTAGCGATTATAATAAATTAGCCACTTTATATGGGAAGCCAACGTATACGCTAGAAGAAGATGAGTATATAATCATTGCCGATTTTGATAGTTGGATTACCATTCGAAATGAAGGCTTAAAAAGAAATACGCCAATTACGTTACTTGGAAAAACTTATTATCCAAAATATCAAGAGTGTCAAGATGGCTTTCTTGATATGACCAGTAGTCATGTTAATATTGGGACCTTTTTAGTTCCAGATGATGCGGTTGATGATTCTATGAGAGAGCGAAATATTTTAGCTGCCAACTATAAAGCAAATACCGAGGAAGAAAAACAAGCAATCGAAAAAGAAATTGCTTCTTTGGATACCGATGGAATTTATCTATCCGCGTCTTCTAAACTTGCGATTTACGAAGGAAGCGTTGGACTTGGAGCAATGGTAACTTTTATTGGTTTATATTTAGGAATCATTTTTATGATGACGAGTGCAGCTTTGCTTGCGTTAAAAGAATTATCCGAAAGTAGTGATAATAAAGAACGATTTGCGATGCTAAGAAAGATTGGAACCGATGAAAAAATGATTAACAAAGCGTTATTTTATCAGATTGCGATTTTCTTCTTCTTTCCTCTCGCATTAGCAATCCTTCATTCGGTATTTGGAATTATTTTCTGTAGTTATTTATTGGAAACCTTTGGAGGAGAACAGTTATTGAAATCTATTTTAATGACCGCTGGGGTTTTGATCTTTATCTATGGTGGATATTTTATTCTAACTTACCTTTGCAGTAAAAATATTATAAAGGAAAAATAAATGTCTTGGTTTTCCCTTATTTTTCCTTTTCTTCTTTTTGCTCTTTTTGTTACTCTTTGTGTGTTTATAAAACAAAAAAAATAGAAATTTCAAGGATTTTTTCTTTTTTTCTAATATGGTATTCATAGAAAGGAGATTTTTATGAATACGTTATTTGAACTTCATCATCTTTGTAAAAGTTATAAATCTGAAAAAAAAGAAATAAAAGCTTTGGAAGATATTAACCTTTCTATTTCCAAAGGAGAGTTTGTTGCGATTATGGGGCCTTCAGGAAGTGGAAAAAGTACGCTATTACAGTGTATGGCTTCTTTTGATTTTCCAACGAGTGGACAAGTTCTGTTTAAAGGAAAAGAAAGAAAAAAAGAGGAACCTTTTGGTTTTATTTTTCAAGATATTCAATTGTTAGACTCTTTAAATGGTTATGAAAATATTGCTTTAGCGTTAACCATTCAAAAAGAAAATGGGAATATCATGGATCAAAAGATAAGAGACTATGCGAAAAAATTTGAAATGGAATCTTTTCTTTTTCAATATCCATATCAAATGAGTGGAGGGCAAAAACAGAAAATTGCTTTTTTAAGAGCTTTGATTGTGAATCCAAAATTGATTTTTGCTGACGAACCAACATCTGCTTTGGATGTTTCTAGTGCAAAACAAGTGTTACAGGCTTTGGATACGTTCCATAAAAAGGAAAAAGGAACCATTGTGATGGTAACTCATGATGCTTTTTGTGCTAGTTTTGCTTCGAAAGTATTCTTTTTAAAAGAAGGGAAACTTTTTAAAGAACTTCAAAAAGAAGGATCTACGAAAGAATTTTGGAAGAAGATTCATGAAACCCTTTCGATGTTAGAGGTGGATCATGTATCTTAAATTCGCTTTTTTACAGTTAAAACAAAAGAAAAAAGATTTTCTTCTTGTTCTTCTTTTTTTTAGTTTTGCGATCTCTTTTTTTTATCTTTTCCAAACCATTGAAGAACAAATTTCTTTCCTTGATTTATCTTCGAATTTACAAAAATTTTCTTCGGTACTTGAAGATTGTTTAACGTTTTTAAATATTTTTTCTTTTTTTCTGTTTTCTTTTTTATTTCTTTCTGCTTCGTCTTTGATTTTTAAAAGACAGAAAAAAGATTTTGGAATTTGTCTTACTTTAGGAATGAGCAAAAAACAAATAAAAAGAATTCTTTTTTTCGAACTTTTTCTTCTTACTTGTGTTTCTTTTTTTCTTGGTCTTGGTCTTGGACTTTTGCTTTCTAGAGGAATTGTTCTTTTGCTATCGTTTCTCTTTGATCAATCGATCAAAGAACCTTTTGTTTTTTTGTCTTTTTTATCGATAAAAAAGACGATTTTTTCCCTTTTCCTTCTCTTTCTTTTTCTATGGCTATATTTAAAAAGACTTGTGAAGAAATTTTCTTATAAAGATTTTCTATATCCAAAGGAAAAGAAAAAGAAAAAAAAGGATAGTATCTTTTCTTGTTTTCTCTTTGTTTTGTCTCTTTTTTTCCTTCTATTTTCTTATTTTCCTTTAACGGTTGGATTTTCTAAGATGGAAACTTTTTCTGATCTTTTTTGGTATTTTGGTCTTTTAATTTTTGGAACGTTTCTTTTTTTCTATTCGGTTCCGATTTGTTTTTCTTTTCTTTTTTCAAAGAAGAAAACTTGGTATTTAAAAGATCTTAATTTCTTTACGTTTCGGCAGTGGGAACAAAAAAATAATCGAATGGTTTTGACTATGGGATTTCTTTGTTTTCTTTTTGCTATTCCTTTGGCTTTGGTTCCTTCTACTTTACAACTGAAAAATATTTTTGAAGAGAATGCCAAAACGTATGCTCCGGTAGATCTTGAAATTTCTAAGCTTTATTCTTTAGAAAATCCAGAAAACAAAGGAATTGTAAATGATTTAAAGCAAGCTAAAATTTCTAGAAATCTTTTTTCTGATGTTTTTTCCTTTGATAGTTATCAAAGTTTTGAATATCCAAAGGTTTTCTTTTTGGCTTATGAAGATTATCAAACGTTAACGAAGTTCTATCATTTACCAAAGGTTGAATTAAAGGAAAAAGAATATGCGTTTGTATCCAATGTCGTTGGAAGTTCTTCTAATCTTTCGATTCCATCGTATCAAGAGAAGAAGGTAGAAGGGTTTTTATTTCTTTCCATTGGTGCTAGCAATCCTGGTTTTTATGTAATGAGAAAAGAAGATATGAAAGATTTTGTTTTGTTTAAAAATCATTTGGTTGCGAATTATAAAGCATCTTCAGAAAAAGAAAAAAGAAGGGTAGAGGAAAGGTTTTTAAAAAGTATCAAAGAGGATTCTCTTTTTATTCATACAAAATTATCTTTACAAGAAGCTGGGATTGGAACGAGTGCACTTTTAAATTTTTTCGCACTTTATTTAGGAATTCTTTTTCTACTGTTTGGAATTGGACTTATGTTTTTAAAAGAAATTTCTTCGGTATATGAAGAAGAAGAGGAGTATGTTCGGTTATCTCTTTTAAAAACACCAGAGAGTATGATAAAAAAATCGCTTAGAAAACAAACCATGTTTCTTTATGGGTTACCGTTTTTATTTTCGATTGCGTATGCGGTTATTTTATATTCTTTTTTTAAACTTGTATTAGATGTTTTTGGTCATCCACAAAACCAATTTGGGATTTGTTTTGTTTTTCTTTTCCTTTATTTTGGATGTGCTTGTTTCAGTTATTTTTGGGAAATACAAATGTTAGGTAAGAAGCGAAAGAAGGTGTAACTATGACTTATTGGGTTTCCATTCAAACGGCAATTCTTTTCTTTCCAGTTTTGGCTTTTTTAATCACGTTACCATATATGATTCGAGAATATCATAAATATGGATGTGTTTATTGGTATCGAACATTTCTTGTGTATTCTTTTATTTTTTATTTGCTTGTCGCATATTTTTTGGTTATTTTACCGCTTCCTTCCATGGAAGAAGTTGCGAATTTAAAGACTCCACAAGCAAATCTTGTTCCTTTTTCTTTTCTTGCTGACTTTTTTATGAAAGGTAGCTTTCGGCTTTTTGATCTTTCAACTTATTTTACGGCTATGAAAGAAACGTATTTTTATGTTCCTGTTTATAATCTTATTTTAACGATTCCTTTTGGCATTTATTTACGATATTATTTTAATTTTTCGTTTAAGAAAACGGTTTTTGCAACCTTTGCTTTAAGTTTGTTTTTTGAACTTACCCAACTTTCTGGTCTTTATTTTATTTATCCAAGAGGATATCGTTTGTTTGACGTAGATGATTTAATTTTAAATACTTGTGGTGGTATGATTGGATATGGTTTTGGATCTTTTCTTTTAAAAATTTTACCAGACCGAGAGGCAATTGATGAAACAGCTTTTCGTTTAGGAAAAAAAGTTTCGATGTTACGTAGAATGGTTTTATTTTTTCTTGATTTTCTTTTTTTCCTTGTTTTCTCAATTTGTATAAATATGATATGGCCTTGGAATTCTTCTTTTTGGGTTTCTTTGGTTCTTTATTATGTTCTTTGCCCTTATCTTTTTCATGGATTTACCATTGGTGGGAAGATTGTTAATGTAAAAATTATTTCAACGAAGAAAAAACATTTATCGTTATGGTCGATCTTTTTGAGACAATTTTTACTTTTTCTTTTTTATTTTGGTGTCCCGATTGGGTGTTACGGAATTCTTTTGTTTTTTTGGTCTTGGCATGTTCTTTTTCTTTTTCTTCTGGTTACCTTTTTTCTTTTCCTTTATTATCTTTTTCTTTTCTTTTTTACGAAAAAAAGAAAGCAAAATATTTATGAGATTATGAGTCATACTAGGTTTCTTAGTACGATTCAATTTTCAAAAAAAGATGAGTCAATGCTTTCCTAATGGTTCATTTTATGATATAATATAATTTCCGACTTTTAGAAAAGGTGTGGTCAACATGAAATTAGAAAAAGAAAGAAAATATCGCCAAGCTTTAGAATTATGGTTGGAAAACAATCCTGGGAAAAATATTAATCAAATTCCAGGGAATGAAATTGTGATATTACCAAATCAAGAACCAGTGAAATTGGGGCCTCGTATTTTAGAAATTCGCTGTATTTTAAGAAATAAATCAAAAGGAAAATTAACCGAAGAACAAAGAAATTACTGGGTTTTGGAGCAAGGATTACAGCCTTCTTCAAAAGCTGCAAAAGAAGAAATTTATTGTAAAGCTTTGGAGTTATGGTTAAAAGAACATCCTGGAAAAGACATTAATAACATTCCAGCAACGGAAGTTGTTTTTTTGCCTGGTGTTGGGAAAGTTTTTTTGGGGAGTCGAATTTTTAATTTTCGGCAAATTTTAAAAGGAAACATTTCCAATTATATGACCGATTCTCAAAAAGCATATTGGATTTCGAAACATGGACTTTTTCCTTCTTCAAAAGAAGCGAGGGAAAAGAAATATCAGGAAGCTTTTGAACTTTGGTTAAAAAAGCATCCTGGACGAAATGTAAATCAAATATCGAAAAAA
>CALVWH010000101.1 GCA_944364705.1 uncultured Bacilli bacterium
AAAAATAAAATAAATAATATTTATCCATGTCACTGCACATCTTTGCTTGCAAAGTCAAGGTTTATAAGTAAGTTAAATAAAAAGGTGAAAGAAGTAGGGGTAGGATTAAAATTAAATATAAAATAAGAGAGGCGATAAATTATGAATAATAAAGTAGAACCGAAAACACTATCTGGCTTTATGGAATTAATGCCACAAGATCAAATTTTATTTGATAAGATAAAAAATACTATTGAAGAGGTGTATTCTAAGTATGGTTTTTATCATCTTGATACTCCAATAATTGAATCTTCTGAAGTTTTATTAGCTAAAGCAGGGGGAGAAACTGAAAAACAAATATACAGATTTAAAAAGGGTGATAGCGATTTATCTTTGAGATTTGATTTAACAGTACCATTGGCTAAATACGTGGCTAAAAGATATAATGAATTAATATTTCCATTTAAAAGATATCAAATAGGCAAAGTATACAGAGGAGAAAGACCACAAAAAGGACGATTTAGAGAATTTTATCAATGTGATATTGATGTTATAGGCAATGAAACCTTATCAATGTTTTATGATGCAGAAATTCCAAGTATAATATACGATATTTTTAAAAAATTAGACTTTGGAGATTTTCTCATTAGAATAAATAATAGAAAAATTCTTTCTGGTTTTTTTAATGAGTTAGGATTATCTGATAAAATAACTGATATTTTGAGAATTATTGATAAATTAGAAAAAATAGGTATTGATAATGTGAAAAGTGAGTTAGCATTTCTTGGGATTGATGAAGAAAAAATAAGGAAAATATCTGATTTTGTAACAATAAATGGTAATAGCGAAGAAAAATTAAGCAAATTAGAAGAATTAAATATAAAAAATCCTGAATTTACTGAAGGGGTAAATGAGCTAAAATTTGTTATTAATAATTTGAAATCACTAAAATTGGATGAAAGTAATTATATTGTTGATTTAACTATAGCAAGAGGTTTAGATTATTATACTGGAACAGTTTATGAAACTCAACTAAAGGATTATCCTAATATTGGTAGTGTTTGTTCTGGAGGAAGATATGATAATTTAGCTACTTACTATACCGATAAAAAGTTGCCGGGTGTTGGAATATCTATTGGATTAACTAGATTATTTTATCAGTTGAAAGAAGCCAATTTAATAAAATACGTTGATGATTCTGTTGCACAGGTAACAATTTTGCCTATGACAAATAATTATGATTATGTATGTGATATTGCAAAGGAACTAAGAAATAATAATATTAAAGTAGATATTTGTTATTTAGATAATAAGAATTTTAAAAAGAGTATGAGGTATGCTGATAGGCAAAATTCTCCTTATGTTATAATAATAGGTGATGATGAAGTTTCTAAGGGAATTATTACAATTAAAGATATGAAAACAGGTACTCAACATCAATTTGAACTTGTTGAATTTTATAAAAAATTAAATGGACAATCAATGAAAATTTAAATAAAAAGAATTTTTCTGGAACAGTATATATAAAAATAAATATACTGTTCTAGAAATTTAATTTGTTAAATTTTAAATTTTAAAATTTTTGTTTAAGTAAATATTGACTATTATAAAAAAATGATATAATATGACTATAGATATGGCGACATTGGTGAAGTGGTTAACACACTGGTTTGTGGCACCAGTATGCGTGAGTTCGATTCTCACATGTCGCCCCATTTTGTTGAGGTTATTATGAATTATGCGAAAATAAGAAAGATGGATATTTCTAATGGTCCAGGTGTAAGGGTATCATTATTTGTAAGTGGATGTTCTCATCATTGCAAAAATTGTTTTAATCCGGAAACTTGGAATTTTAATTATGGTAATAAATTTACCAAAGTAGAAATTAACAAAATTGTCGAGTTATTGAAACCTAGTTATATAAGAGGTTTATCTTTACTAGGAGGAGAACCTTTCGAACCTGCTAACCAAAGCGGAGTTTTGGAACTAGTAAAAGTTGTAAAAAACTTATATCCAAATAAGGATATATGGGCATGGACAGGTTTTATGTTTGATAAAGATTTTTTTAATAATAAGTTTATAAAAAATTCAAATATTACAGAATTGTTACAATATATTGATGTTATAGTTGATGGGAAGTTTATTGAAAAATTAAAGAATCCAAAATTGATGTATAGAGGGTCATCAAATCAAAGAGTTATTGATGTGCAAAAGTCAATAAGAAATGGTAAAATAATAAAATTGAATTTTACAGAACAAATTTAAAAAACGAAGAACAAGAGGAGTATATTACCCAGTACTTATTAGAAATGAAAGGTCACCGGCTGAAAGCCTTTCTTAAGAAAAAGTAATAGAAGGTAGCTTGGGAGTTATATATCTGAAATATTAGTAGGATATATTGTTAGTCGCATTAAGACATTTGAGGTAATAAAGTATTTATTACGAAAAAAGGTGGTACCACGAGCAATTCGTCCTTTTGGATGTTTGCTCGTTTTTTATTTCAAGGAGGTGGTTTGTATGAATGGTGAATATTATTATTGCTTTGACGATTGCAATTTAATTAACTGTACAAATCATAAAGGAGATAGAAGATGGGGAAAAAAGAACAAATTGATTTAATATTAAGAAGAACTGTAGAAGTTCATAATAAGGAAACATTAATGGAAAAATTAAATAGCGGGAAAAAACTGGTTGTTAAATTTGGAGCGGATCCATCAAGACCTGATTTACATTTAGGACACACTGTTCCACTTAGAGCATCAAAAATTCTACAAGAATTAGGGCATGAAATAGTTTTTGTTATTGGTGATTTTACTGCTATGATTGGTGATCCTTCTGGGAAATCCAAAACAAGACCCTCATTAAGTTTTGAAGAAACTCGAAAAAATGGAGAAACGTATTTTAAGCAAGTTGCAAAAATTTGAGATCCAAGTAAAATTAAAATAGCTTATAATTCTGAATGGCTTTCAAAAATGTCATTTGAAGATGTAATTAATTTAACTGGCAAATATACGGTTGCTAGAATTCTTGAAAGAGATGATTTCGCAAACAGATTTAAAAACAATATTCCAATAGGTATTCATGAATTTTTATATCCATTAATGCAAGGATATGATTCTGTCGCATTACATGCGGATATTGAAATAGGTGGAACAGATCAAACCTTTAATTTATTAGTTGGTAGAGAATTGCAAAGGGATTATGGACAAGAGCCTCAAGATGTTATGTGTTT
>CALVWH010000102.1 GCA_944364705.1 uncultured Bacilli bacterium
ATTTTGATTTCTTTTAAAGCTTGGTTATTTAATATTATTTTATATATTATTTTAGTTGTGTTAATCTTTTATGTAAGACATTATTTCTTTTTAGAAAACTCGGTTCAATACCTTTATAAACAATATGATCAAATGAAAAAATTATAATAAAAAAACATATATTCCGGCTTTTTATAGTTTATAAATATATGTTTTTTTATTATATCTTATTTTTTATAATATATTTTTGGATCTTCTGTTAACCATTCAAAAAGAAGGGGATCAAATAAAAAATTTTCATGAGATAAACCAATGGTAGGATGAATTTTGTCTTCTTTATGAAAATCAGATCCCATAGAAATCTTTAAGTGATGGATTTGTGCAAACGTTATCCAATCGTTACTTTCATTAATCTTTTGGTGATTTCGATTAATATAAAGGTAAACCGCTTCTATCCCATCTGGTTTCATTTCCTTTACTAAATCTAAAATATCTTGATTGGTAAACCCATCTTCGTATTTATAAGCAACTGGATGGGCTAAAACAACCAATCCTCCAGCTAAGCGAATGAGATCGGCTGCTTCTTTTGGAGTTATTGTTTTTTTCGCGACATAGGCAGGACATCCTTCGTTCATGATGGTTTCAATAAATTCCCCTTTTTCTGGAATATATCCAAAATCTTGAAGTAATTGCTTTTGATTTTTTAAATTTTGAATGATATCCGATGAAATATGAGCTTTGGTAACGGCTTCAATTTCATCTAATTTTGAAAAATGAACTTGATATCCTAGTTGATTTAATTTTTTTGTTACTTGATATAAATAATCATGCCGAGCATTTCGAAGTGATTTTAAGGTTGCTAAAAGATGTTTATCATCTAAACGAATATGATATCCTAAAACATGAATTCCAACTTTTTTATATTTGGTTGATATTTCAACTCCTGGTATTAATTGGATTCCTTTTTCTTTCGCATAAGAAAAAAGAGAATCTGTATAAGCTTGGGTTGTATCATGATCCGTAATAGAAAGAACCGACACTTGATTTTGTAACGCTTTATCGATGACTTCTTTTGGAGATAACTGTCCATCCGAACAAGAAGTATGTACATGAAAATCCATTCTTTGATTCATAGAAATTCCGCCTTTCCTTTTAAAAAAATTAATACCTAAATTATAGCAACTTTAAAAAATAATGCAAGTCAAAAGAAAGCAGAATATGATATAATATTTTTAGAAGGTTTAAAATAAAACTTGTTTGATATTAAGAAATGAAGTGGATTATGAAAGTATTAAGTCTAATAGAACCTTATGCGACTTTAATCAAAGAAAAGAAAAAAATGATTGAAACAAGAAGTTGGAAGACCAATTACCGAGGAGAATTATATATTCATGCGAGTGCGACTGCAATTCCTAAAGATTGGAAAAATCAAGAAGTGATGAAATTCGTTGATGTTTCCAAATTATCATATGGTTATATCCTTTGTAAGTGTAATTTAGTTGACTGTCAATATATGACCAAAGAATATGTCGAGCACATGAAAAAAGAACATCCAATGGAGTATCTTTGCGGAGTATATAAAGAAGGAAGATATGCTTGGATTCTTGATTCCATAACCCCATTGGAGCATCCGATCAAAGCAAAAGGAAGTTTAAATCTTTGGAATTATTACAACGAACAAGAAATTATGGAATTAATGGAACAAATTGATTATGGATGGGTCGATGAACATAAGAAAAAACATGTTCTGGTTGACGATTTGTTTTCTTCCCATTATCGGTTACAATCTCCGCAAGAAATTTTAAAAAGTAAAGTAGGGGTGTGCTGGGATCAAGTAGAACTTGAAAGATTTTATTTTAAAGGAAATGATTGGAATATAAAAACATATTTTATTGTATTTTATGATGGAGATCGGTGTCCAACGCATACTTTTTTAACTTATGAAAAAGATCATAAATTTTATTGGTTTGAGCATTCCTGGGAAAAATATAAAGGAATCCATGAGTATTCTAAAGAAACCGAATTGTTATGCGATGTGAAAAACAAATTCATAGAATCAGAATTAAACAATACATATGAAAAAGAAAATTTAAAGCTGTATGAGTATAAAAAACCGAAAGCACACCTATCGGTTTTGGAATTTTATCAACATTGTGAAAAAGGAATCGTCAGATGAAACAAAGAGTAGTTTCTTAAAAAATAAAACAAGAATCCCCAGAAGATTTCAATTTTAAAAGAGGAGGAAGTATATGGAACATCAAATGAAATTATATGAAGAAAATTTTGAAGAATTAAAATCTGGTAAGAAAAAAAGAGAATATCGTTTAAACGATGAAAAAAGAAAAGCTATTAAGATTGGAGATACCATTCGTTTTTCTAAATTACCAAAAAAAGAAGAAGAAATTGTTACAGAAGTTACCAAGATAGAAACATTTGATCATTGGTATGATTGTTATGCCAAATATTTTGAAGAAGACTTTAAAGATCGTTATGAAAATGTTGAAGCTGTGGTTCAAGATACCTATCAAGGAGGTTATTATACCGAAGAAGAATCCGAAAAGAACGGATGTATTGTTTTTACGATAAAAAAGAAATAAATAATAAAATTGATAAGATAGAGGTGAAGTATGGGAGAATTATATCACGGAAGTTCAAAAACAGGAATACAAAGATTAGATCCACATAAGTCAACCCATGGAACTTATGTGTATGCAACCCCCGATAGAGAATTAGCGGTTATTTTTTCCGCAAGATGTGGGGATGATTGTACTTATGCACTATACCGAAGAAGTAAACAAGAACCTTGGCAAATGGTAGAAAGGATTCCAGAAGCTTTTTCTACTATGTTTGATAACTCCGCATCGATTTATACTTTAGATGATGCAACATTTAAAGATATTCATACGGGATTTTCAGAAGTTGTATCTGAAACGAGTGTGTTTACAAAAAAAGAAGAATTCCTTCCAAATGTCTATGAAGAAATTAAAAAAATGGCTCAAGAAGGGAAAATTCAATTATATACCTATCCAAACAAACCAAAAGAAATTCCTCAAGATAATTCTGATTTGATTGACAAACAAATTCGTCAAGAACAAAGAGAGCATCA
>CALVWH010000103.1 GCA_944364705.1 uncultured Bacilli bacterium
GTTTCTTTATATTCTTTTATTTTATCTTCTAAAAAATAATTATAGATAAATCTTGAAGATCCTATGGTTTTATTTATAATTTCTTCTTGGTCTTTGTTTGGATAAAGTTTAAATACATAACCTTTTAAGATGTGCATAGGATCCCCTCTCTTTCTGATATACCAAGTATAACATTCAAAATTATCTTTGTAAATATATTTTGCAAACATTTGTTCATAAAAAGTATTATTTTATGACTTTCCTATTGTAATCAATAGAGTAAATTTTCAATAAAATTTTATTTATTGATGTGATAGCCTTTCACCTCATCTACTCGCCACATTTACTATATAAATCTCTTGTAGTATTGGACTTTCACCAACTGGATATAGCCCTGTACGGCACATAAAAAAAGATAGAATAAATCTATCTCAGAGTGTTGCAAACTACCTATTAAAAAAACTAATATTTTAGTTGGTTTAAAGTGGTAGAAAAATGTCAAAATATGAGCAATTTTATATAGAAATTTCCTAAAATTGTTCTTTTTTTATAGTTTTGTGTGGAATATAAAAGGCTGTATGACAGAGCCGGTTTGAAAACCCGACTTTGTCAACAGCCTGAAATAGAATAAATCTATCTTTTTTCTCTACTTTTTTGTAAAGTTTTATAAACAAATTCTTTTTGATTATAGGTTTCAATCGTATCTTTCATGTTTTGATAATATTCTTCTCCAACATATTTTTTAGTGTAATCATCTAGTAAAACACGGAAAAATTCTTCTTTTGTAATTGGAAATTCTTTTAAGCATTCATAAATATTTCCGTTGTATTTAAAATAAAGATTTACAAGATTTTCTACTAATGATTTTTTATAAGAATAAGAGGTTGATTGCATTCTTTCTTCTAATTTTAATAGTTTTTGTAATTTTTCTTTTGTTTCTTCGTTTAAAATTTCTTCTAATTCTTTTGCTTTTAAACTAGATAAAATATAATTGTAGGTGTATTCTTGAGTTTTTGAAAATGTTACATATGTTTTTTGAATATTTCCATAGTTTTCAAAAAAAACATCTAAAATTGTTAAGCAAGTATCTTGATATTTACTAACTTTAAAAACTTCTGGATTTATATATTTTCTTCTTTTTTGATCACGAATGATAACTCTTCCATTTCGGTTTGCAATATGATGGCTTTTTATTTCTTGCGTTTTTTCTTCAATTTGTTTTACGATTTCTGGTCCATAAAATTCTTCAATAAAAGGATGTTTTAATTTTTGATCAACATCATTAATTTTTAAATGATTTTCTAAAGAAGAAAAAGTATAATAATTTTCTAAATACGTAGAAATTAAATTATCATAAAATTTGATTTTTGGCATATTTTTTTCTTGTTCTTTTTGCATGATTACTTCTTGATCTAACCAAAGAACAATGTTTTTAATTTCTTCGGTATAATCTTTTTCAAAAAGCTGTTCCATTAAGTTAAAACGATGAAGATAAGAAACAACTAATGTAGATGATATTCCTGTTTTTTCTGAGATTTTTTGATAACTCACATGAGGTGTTGAAAATAAATGTAAAATTATGGTTGCTAATTTTTGTTTTTCTTTGGTATCAAATTTTTTTTCTTTTTCTTTGGCATGAATTAAATCTTCTAAAACAAATTCCATTTTTCCATCTCCTTTTTGTATTTGTTTTCGATATCGATAATAAGTAGATTTGGCTAATTTTTCTTTTGCTCCTTCTTGATAGGCCAGATAACTTTTTGTCGATATTGGTGCATAAATGTTTTCTGTGTTTTTAAATTGGGTATAAAATAAACGATAATATTCTCTTCTTAAATATTCCTTTACTTTTTTCTTTCGTAATTGTTTGGAAACCGTAGAACGATTAATGTTTAATTTTTTTGCAATCGTTTCGTAAGAATCTCCTTTTAAAAATAAACGAATCGTTCGTAGCATCAAAAGATCGGAAGGAGTTAAGAAAGGAAATACTTCTTCTTTTACACGAAAGGAAAAATATTTTTCTTCTTCTAGAGTAAATGGCTGATACTTTTTTTGCATATTGTTTCCTTCTTTCTAATGCGGGTATTGCATAGTATAGCGAAAAAAAAAGAAAATGTCAATTTTCTTCTTCCATTTTTAAAACAGATAAAAAGGCTTCTTGTGGAACTTCGACGCTTCCTACCATTTTCATTCGTTTTTTTCCTTCTTTTTGTTTTTCTAATAATTTTCTTTTTCTTGATACATCTCCACCATAACATTTGGCTAAAACATTTTTTCTCATGGCCTTGATGTTTTCTCTTGCAATAACTTTGCTTCCAATAACTGCTTGAATTGGTACTTCAAACATTTGTCTTGGAATTTCTTTTTTTAAGGCATTGACAATGTTTTTTCCTCTTTGATAAGCAAAATCTTTATGAACAATAACACTTAATGCATCGACAAGTTCTCCATTTAATAAAATATCTAATTTGACCAAATCACTTTTTTTATTTCCAATCCATTCATAGTCAAAGGATGCATATCCTTTGGTATATGATTTTAATTTATCAAAAAAATCATAAACAACTTCTGCTAAAGGAAGTTCATAATGAATGTTCACTCTAGTAGGATCTAAATATTCCATCGATAAATAAATTCCTCTTTTGTTTTGACATAATTCCATAATCGGACCAATGTAAGTGCTTGGAACAAAAATATTTGTACGAATATAAGGTTCTTTTGTTTCTAAGATTTTGGTTCGATCTGGTATTTTGGAAGGACTATCTACTTTTTGTATGGTATGATCGGTCAAAAGAACTTCGTATACAACAGAAGGTGCGGTTGCGATTAATGAAATATGAAATTCTCTCTCAATTCTTTCTTCGATAATTTCCATATGTAAAAGTCCTAAAAAACCACACCGGAATCCAAATCCTAAAGCTTTACTTGTTTCAGGTTCAAATTGTAATGAAGCATCGTTTAATTTTAATTTTTCTAAAGCTTCTCGAAGGGCTGGAAATTCAGAAGATTGTACGGGATATAGTCCACAAAAAACCATAGGTTTCATTGGTTTATATCCAGCAAGTGGTTCTTTTGCTGGATCTTTTTCTAGGGTAATCGTATCTCCCACTTTGACATCTTCTAAGCTTTTGATACTAGCACAAAGGAAACCAACTTCTCCAGCTACTAATTGATCTTTATTTTTTTCTTTTGGTGTATGAACCCCTAAAGAAGTTACTTCATATACTCGGTCTGTTTGCATCATTTTAATTTTATCCCCAATTTTTACCATTCCATCTTTGATACGGACAAACATAACCGCTCCTCGATAAGCATCGTAATAACTATCAAAAATAAGTCCTTTTAATTGTTTTCCATCTTCTTTTGGTGCTGGAATTTTTTTGATAATTGCTTCCATCAAAGTTTCGATACCAATCCCATTTTTTGCACTTACAAAAATAATATCTTCTTCCTCAAAACCTAAGGTATCCATCAATTCTTTTTTTACTTTTTCTGGATCTGCATTTGGTAAATCAATCTTATTAACAACTGGAATAATCGTTAAATTATTATCGAGTGCTAAATAAAGATTTGCTAATGTTTGAGCTTCAATTCCTTGTGCTGCATCGACAATTAATAAAGCTCCTTCACAAGCAGCTAAACTTCTTGATACTTCATACGTAAAGTCTACATGTCCTGGTGTATCAATTAAATGTAAAGTATACTCTTCTCCTTGATAAGTATAAGTTAATTGAACCGCATTTAATTTTATGGTAATTCCTCGTTCTCTTTCAATATCCATATTATCTAAGAGTTGATCTTTTGCTTCTCTTTTGGTTACGGCTCCCGTAATTTCTAAAATGCGATCTGCTATAGTGCTTTTTCCATGATCAATATGAGCAATGATGGAAAAATTTCTTATATTTTCTTTTTTCATTCTATCACCTATTTCTAAAGAAAAAAGCCCACGTATGGTCTTCTTTTGTCAGATTCTTCAAAAATTTCCATTTTTCAATCTTCATGTATTTCTTCTATGATTTTTTCAATTTTTTGTCCATATTCGATGGATTCATCATACACAAATTCTAATTCTGGAATATGCCGAATTTCCATTCGATCAAACAATTGTTTTCGAATAAATCCTTTTGCATTATTTAATGCTTTTGTCGTTTGTTCTATTTTACTTTTATCAAACACCGTATAATATACTTTAGCATAGCTTAAATCACTCGTAACTTTACAATCTTGAATCGTTACAAAGCGAATGTCTTGATCTTTTACTTCCGTCATTAAAATATAACTAATTTCTTTTACAAGTTCACTTCCAATTCGTTCTGTTTTTACGCTCATATTCTCACCTCGCTTTTTATTATATCACGTTTCTTTAGAATAACAAAATGTTATATTCTCCAAAGATTTTCTTTTTCTGACAAAAAAGGTGGAAAGTTAATTTCCCATCTCTATTCTTTTTAATGTTTGATTTGTTTTATCGAAAACATATTTCTGCAAATTCCAATCGGTGATTTGATCGGTTACTTGGGTATTGTTTACATAGTAATTTTCTCCTAATTTGGTAGCTAATCGAACAAAAAGAATAAATTCCGTATCATTTTCTGCTGTTTTTTCATAGTTAACTACTTCACCAGTATCGCCACATCCACAAGTAGTCATATCTCCTCTTTGATATTTATGATCCACATAAAGAATTTCTTTCGGGCATGTACAAGAAGATAGGTTTTCAAAACTTCCTTCTTGATATGTATTTTCTCCAAATAAGGATTCGTATTTTTCTTTAAATTGTTCTTCAGAAACCTCAAAATTTTCATCGAAAGCGTTTGTTTTTGTTATCCATTGCCAAACAAGACTTTTTTTTAAATTTTCTGACAAGGTATTGGAAGAAGAATTCTTAAGGTCATAGACAATATATTGAATTTTTGTATCAAAAAGTTGTTTTCCAATTTCTTCAAAATTTTCTGTTTCTTCTGCTGGAATATTGTCGTTTTCTCCAGAATTTTCTGGTTCCTCTACTGGAACAATTCCTTGGGGTTCTTTTCTTTGCTTTGTTGATAAATCATAAATAACATAAATACATATACCAATTCCAAGGAAAAGAAGAACAATAATCGCAAGAAAAATTTTGTTTTTCATAAATCACTCCTTTCTAATTTTATTATACAAAAAAAAGATAGAAATCTATCTTTTAATTTCTACCATTTCATAACATTCAATGATATCTCCAACTTTAATATCCGTATAATTTTCAATGGTAATTCCACATTCTAAACCTTTTTTTACTTCTTTTACCCGATCTTTTTCTCTTTGAATTGATCCAATGTTTCCATCATAAAGAACAATTCCTTCACGAATCACACGAGCATTGGCCATTTTAATGATTCCATCGGTTACATAACATCCAGCAATGGTACCAACTTTAGAAAATTTGAAAAGTTGTCTTACTTCCGCATTTCCTAAAACTTTTTCTTCATAAACAGGATCTAACATTCCTTTCATTGCTGCTTCCATTTCTTCAACTACTTTATAGATAATATTATATAAACGAATATCCACACCATTTTCTTTGGCATAGTCTTTGATTCCACCACTTGGTCTTACATTGAATCCTATGACAATGGCATTCGAAGCTTTTGCTAAAATAATATCGCTTTCTGTAATGGCTCCAACTCCACCACGAATCACTTTTACTTTAACTCCTTCAACATCTAATTTTTCTAAAGAATTTTTTACAGCTTCTAAACTACCATTTACATCCGTTTTTAAAACAACATTAATTTCTTTTGCACCTTCATTGATTCGATCAAATAGTTCATCAAGCGATAATGTTTCCGTTGGTTTACTTTCTTTCTTTTTCGCATGTTCTTTTCTTTGTGTCGCAATCGTTTTGGCTTCTTTTTCCGTTTCAAAAGCCATAAATTTATCACCAGCGGTTGGAACTTCATTTAATCCGGTAATTTCAATTGGTGTTGATGGTCCAGCTTCGGTAATCTCCATATTGCGATCGTTTTTCATCGTTCTTACTTTTCCAAAAGTTGTTCCAACAACAATTGGATCTCCTAAACGTAACGTTCCATTTTCGATAAGAACCGTTACCACTGGTCCAACGTGTTTATCTAATTTTGCTTCAATAACCGTTCCAAGGGCATATCTTGATGGATTTGCTTTATATTCTTTCATTTCTGCGACAAGTAAAATATTTTCTAATAATTCTTCGATTCCTTCTCCAGTTCTTGCAGAAATTTTATTAACTAACGTATCTCCACCCCACTGTTCTGGAGTTAATCCATATTCCGTTAGTTCGGTTAAAACTTTTTCTGGATTCGCATCTGGTTTATCAATTTTATTGATTGCTACAATAATTGGAACTCCAGCAGCTTTGGCATGATCAATCGCTTCTTTGGTTTGTGGCATAACACCATCATCAGCAGCAACGATAATAATAACGATATCGGTAATTTTTGCTCCACGAGCACGCATCTGTGTAAATGCAGCATGTCCTGGAGTATCGATAAAGGTTATTTTATCTCCATTATGATCTACTTGGTAAGCACTAATTGCCTGAGTAATTCCTCCAGCTTCTCCTTCTGCCACCTTAGTTTTTCGAATGGTATCCAGTAACGTAGTTTTCCCATGATCTACATGACCCATAATCGTTACTACTGGTGGTCTTTTTACAAGGTCTTCTTCTTTATCTTGAATTTCAAATTCTTCGAAATTACTGATATCCACGCTTTCTTCTTTTTTTAGTTCTTTTTTATAATCCAAAGCAATAATTTCTGCGGTTTCAAAACTAATAGAACTATTAATATTTGAAATCATTCCTAACATAAATAGTTTTTTAATAATATCTGCTGCTGGTACATGAAGTTCTTCGGCTAAATCACGAATGTTCATATTTTCTTTATAAAGAATTACATGATCATTTGTTTGAACCGTATTAGAAACTAATTTTTCTTTGTTTTTGTACATTTCTTTCTTTTTGGTTGCGAGTTCTTTTTTATTGTTTTTCACTACGGTATTTTTCTTTTTTAATTTTTGTTTTTTTACGGTATTATCGACATCAATTTTTTCATCTTCGATAATTTTTTCAACAATATCTTCAATGATTTCATCTTCGCTGGTATAAACTTCATTATCTAATAAAATAATTGCTTCTTCATCTAAAAGATCATCTTCCGTATGGACCTCAATTCCAAGATCTTTACATTTTTTTAATATTTCTTCTGTCGTTTTATTGATTTCTTCTGCATATTCTTTGACGCTCATCATAAACTTTCACCTCTTTCTTTATATTTCGATATCCAGCACCTTACCTTTTTTCTCATATTCACGATAAGTAATATGGACGGTATCCAATAGTTTTTTTGATGCAATCACCGAATCGGTATCTTTATATTTGTCACAATAGTAAACAACTTCTTTAATTCCTGCTTGAATAATCGCTTTCGTACATTCATGACAAGGAAATAAAGTAACATAAAGAGTTGCCCCGGTTAAATCTTTTCCATGAGAGTTTAAAATGCAATTTAATTCGGCATGACAAACGTACGTATATTTTACATTTAAAAAGTCTCCCTCACGATCCCAAGGAAATTGATTGTCATCACATCCAGTGGGTAATCCATTATATCCTAGAGATAAAATTTTATGATCTTTTACAATACAAGCACCGACTTGTGTCGATGGATCTTTACTCCGGCGTGCGGATAAAAGAGCAATTCCCATAAAATATTCATCCCAAGATACATAGTCCTTTCTTTTTTGTACTTTCATTTTACATCCACCTTTTTTATAAAAACGTATCTAAAGTTTCATAAACTTCATCTGGAATTGAAGTTTCTAATGCTTTTTCTAACGTTTTTTTCTTTTTTGCTGTAGCAAACACTTCTTTATCTTTTTTCAAATAAACTCCATGCCCATTTTGTTTCCCAGTCGGATCTACAACAACAGTTCCTTCTGGAGTACGAACGATTCGTATTAGTTCTTGTTTTGGATATTTTTCTCTCGTTAATGCACACATACGCATTGGAATTTTTCTTACTTTCATTCGACGAAATTAATTCCTAACTCTTTTGCGTCTTCTAATGTTTTAATATCTAATTTATAATGCGTAAGACGTGCAGCTAAACGAACATTTAATCCTTTTTTTCCAATGGCAAGCGATAAATTATCTTTATTTACAACAACAAGAGCTTCTTTTTCTTTTTCATCGGTAATGATAATATGTAAATTTTTTGCTGGACTTAAAGCATTTTCAATAAATTTTGCTGGATCTTTTTCATATAAAACAAGATCAACTTTTTCACCATTTAATTCTTCAATAATTGGATTAATTCGGCATCCTTTTTCACCAATACAAGAACCAATTGCTTCGACATTTGGATTTTCCGAATATACGGCTACTTTCGTTCTTTCTCCTGCTTCTCTTGCAACACTATAAATAATAATCGTTCCATCATTAATTTCTGGAATTTCTAATTCAAATAAACGTTTTACAAATCCATAATGTTTTCTAGAAAGTAAAATCAAAGCTCCTTTGCTTGCACTTTCTACTTTTGTAACATAAGCTTTTAAAGAACTTCCCATTTTTACGGTTTCTCCAGGAATCATTTCCGATTTTGGTAAAATTCCTTGCGTTCTTCCTAAATTAATGTAATAATTTTTTTCATCTTCCATTTCAATAATTCCAGTTACTAATTCATCTTGTTTATCAGAAAATTCATCCATAATGACATTTTTTTCTGCTTCTCTTATTTTTTGAATAACGACTTGTTTTGCAGTTGCAGCAGCAACTCTACCAAATTCTCTTGGGTCTAATTCTTCTTCGATGGTTTCTCCAACCGTAATATCTGGAACTATTTTTCGTGCTTCACTTAATGGAATATGAATTTTTTCATCATAGAAAAATGGTTCTATATTACTTACATCTTCTCCAGCTTCTTCCATTGCTTCTAGTTTTGAAAGTTCTTCTTCCTCTAAAGTTTCATAATCATCAGGAACAACGGTTTTAAAAGAATATGCAGCAAATGTTCCCGTATCTGGGTCAATTTTTACTTTTACGTTTGGTAATTTTTTATGTTTTTTATAACCAGCAATCAAAGCAGGTTCTAAAGCTTCATAAATAACTTCTGGTTTGATCCCTTTTTCTGCACATAAAGATTTTAAAGCTTTATGAAATTCTTGAAAATCAATTCCTTTAATTTCTTCTTTTTCTTTTTTGCGCTTCATTTTATTCACAACCTTTCTCTTTCGAACAAACATCCATGATATAGTTTTCTTCAATTGGATCCGCTTCATCGATAATTGGATTAATTAGATTCGTTACTTTGATACAATCTTCAAGATCAATATATCCTTCCTTATCAATAATAATACGAAGAAAGTTGTTTCCTAATTCCTTTTCATATCGTACTTCATCTAAAAAATATCCATTTTCTTTGATAACGGGTTCAATTAATGTTCTAATCTTTTCTGTTATCATATTACCTCCATCTTACAGGAAAGAGTGGGAATCAATCCCACTCTTGCTGTCAAACAACTGTATTGTATCATACTTTTTTCAAAATGTAAAATTTTTTCTATGAAATAAAGAAGAAAAAATTTAAAACCAAGGTTTTATCTATTGATTCTTATTTTAAAGAATTTACATATTTATGATATCTTTTTTTATTTGATTTTGAAGCAAAACTTTGCGGTAAAGATAATATCCATTTCCTCTAAGGAAAAATCCATAATAACTGCTTAAAATACTTGAAAAATTAGGATCATTTTTTTTGTTTTTCACTTTCTTTTTGAAATTTTTCTTAACTCGATTACGAATTTTTAAATATAATTTTTGATTTTTTAAAAGAAAACGATATCCTAAAAAATCTAATCCATTTTTTAAAGTTCCTATATGTGTTTTCGGATTTAATTCTAATAAATATTCTTCTTTTAAAATCTCTTTTACTTTCCAATAAATTCTCTTTAATTTTTCTTTATCCGTATCAAGAAAAATAAAGTCATCCATATATCGAATATAATATTTATTTTTTAAAGTTTCTTTTACATAATGATCAAAATCATTTAAATAAAAGATAGCAAAAATCTGACTGGTCATATTTCCAATCGGAATTCCTTTTCCTTTTTTAATCCATGATAAAAAACTATCATCCATTTTCGAACATATAGCTTTTATTCTTTGAATATGCTTTGGATGATCAGTAGAGTCAATAATTTGATTCAATAAATACAAAGCATCCAAATCTTTTATTTTTTTTCTTAATTTACGTTTCAACACATCATGATCAATCGAATAAAAATATTTCGTAATATCACATTTTAAATAGTAAACTTCTTTTCTTTCTTTTTTTATTTCATGAATATATTTTTTTAACAAAGTTTGACCATAAGAAGTTCCTTTTCCTTTTAACGTAGCCACATTTGCATCAATCAGACTTTTTTCTAATGTTTCTAAAAGAAAATAGCGAGCAACTACATGATTTAATAGTTTATCTTTGATGCTTTGACTCATAATTAATCGTTTTTTAGGCTCTTTAATCATAAAAATTATATAAGGATCAAAAGTAACTTTTTTCTGACAAATTTGATCATATAACTGGAAAATATTTAAAAGAAGATATTGTTCATATTTTTCTAATTTTTCTTTATTTTTGGTATTTTTTTGAATTTCTTCAAAATACATAGAAAAAAGGACATCAATATTTTCAATTTTGGGATACAGATTCTTTCTTCTTTTCACTTTTTATCCACCCAACTAACATTTTATAAATTTGTAACAAATGATCTCCAAATTGAATTAATTGTTTTTGACTAAGTAATTTCTTTTTATAAGCATTTCGAAGATAAAAATCTAGCATCTTTATATGAATCAGCATTTCTTTTTGATAAAGAGAACGTTCTTCTTTTATTAAATTTGCCATATAACTTTTTTTTAGTAATTTATACATTTCTTTTTTTATATGATCACGTAAAACACTTTCATTTCGGTTAAAATTTTCAACAATTTTATCTAATTTTAAAATTGTTTTTTTTATATTAATAATAATTTGTAATTCATCTTTCATAAAAGGCTCTCCATCTGACCAACGATTTCTTCAAATTCTGGATGATCAAGATTTAAGAACAATTTTTGTTCTAATTGTTTAATTCTTCTTTTTTTTGATTCATAAATTTGGCATTTACACAAATAAGAAGCATATTGATTTTCATGAAATTTTTTTCTTTTCTTTATCCGAATGATTCCTTCTTCTTTTTCTAAAATTAAATAGTTAATTTTTTTCATATTTAGTTCTTT
>CALVWH010000104.1 GCA_944364705.1 uncultured Bacilli bacterium
AGAAAAAAATGCTTATTCTTTTATAAGAAAAGCATCTTTTTGTACATCAATTTGTAAATGAGATCCAAATTTAATTTTATCTTCAAGGATCTCTTTTGCAAGCATCGTCTCAATGTTTTTTTGTACAAATCGTTTAATTGGACGAGCACCATATCGTTCATCATATGCATGTTCGATAATGTATTCTTTTGCATTTTCGGTAAGTTCTAACGTAATTTTCTTATCTTCTAATCGTTTTTGTAAATCGAAAATAATTTTATCTAAAATTTCTCTAACGACACCTTTTGTTAATGCTTTAAAAATAATAATCTCATCAATACGATTGATAAATTCTGGTTTAAACGTACGATGGAGTTCTTCCATAACATACTGATCACTATTTTCTTTGCCTTCTAGAATATATTCACTTCCTAAATTTGATGTCATAATAATAATGGTGTTTTTAAAATCGACGGTACGCCCTTGACTATCCGTAATTCGACCATCATCCAAAATTTGAAGTAAAAGATTAAAGACATCTTTATGAGCTTTTTCAATTTCATCAAACAATACGATGCTATAAGGATTTCTACGAACGGCTTCGGTAAGTTGTCCTCCTTCATCATATCCAACATATCCTGGAGGTGCTCCAATTAATCTTGCTACACTATGAGCTTCCATATATTCACTCATATCAATACGAATCATGTGTCTTTCATCATCGAAAAGTTCATAAGCTAAACTTCTGGCAACTTCGGTTTTTCCTACCCCCGTAGGTCCTAGAAAAATAAAACTACCAATTGGACGGTTTGGATCTTTAATTCCTGCCCTACTTCTTAAAATCGCATCGCTTACAAGAGATAATGCTTGATCTTGTCCTTTGACTCTTTTTTGCAAGTTTTCTTTTAAATGTAGTAATTTTTCTTTTTCGCTACCAACTAATTTTGTGATCGGAATATTAGTCCATTTCGAAATAATTTTCGCAATATCTTCTTCCGATACGATATCCGATAAAATATTAGCCGTATCTTTTTTTCGTAATTCTTCGAGTTCCTTTTCCAAACGAGGAATCGTACCATGACGAAGTTTTGCAGCAAGCTCTAAGTCATATTCATTTTCTGCTTTTTCCAAACGGAACTTACTATTTTCCAGTTCTTCTTTTTTCGCATTAATTTCTTCATTGATTTGTTTTTCTTCTTCCCAAGCTTTGCGATATTTTGTTTCTTTTTCTTTTAATTTGGTCATTTCTTCTTCAATTTCTTCTAGTCTTTTTTTCGAAAGTTCATCTTTTTCTTTTTTTAAAGATTTTTTTTCGATTTCTAATCGCATAATTTTTCTTGTTAAAGTATCCAAATCCGTTGGAACAGAATTCATTTGTACTTTAATCGTTGCACAAGCTTCATCAACTAAATCAATGGCCTTATCTGGTAAGAAACGATCGGTGATATATCGATCAGATAACGTAGCTGCAGCAACTAAAGCATTGTCTTTAATATTGACTTTATGATAAACTTCAAATCGTTGTTTTAGTCCACGTAAAATCGTAATGGTATCCAAAACATTTGGTTCTTTTACAAGAACTTTTTGAAATCTTCTTTCCAAAGCTCCATCTTTTTCAATATATTTTCGGTATTCATTTAAAGTGGTTGCTCCAATCACATGAATTTCGCCACGAGCAAGCATTGGTTTTAACATGTTCCCTGCATCCATGGCTCCTTCTAAAGCTCCTGCCCCAACAATCATGTGAATTTCATCAATGAACATGATAATTTGTCCATCAGAATCTTTCACTTCTTTTAAAACGGCTTTTAAACGCTCTTCGAATTCTCCACGGTATTTTGCACCAGCAATTAAAGCTCCCAAATCAAGTTCCCAAATGGTTTTTCCTTTTAAAGAATCTGGTACGTCTCCTTTGATAATTCTTTGAGCTAATCCTTCGACAATGGCTGTTTTACCTACCCCAGGTTCTCCAATTAACACTGGATTATTTTTTGTTTTTCTCGATAAAATTCGAGTGATGCTACGGATTTCATCGTCTCGTCCAATGACGGGATCGATTTTTCCATCTTTCGCACTTTGTACAATATCACGTCCATATTTTTCTAATGGATTTTTTAAATTTTCTTCATATGGATTTTGATTCATAATGATCCCCTCCTTTAATATTTTATTACCAATCGTATTCATTATAACAAAAATATTAGCACTTGTCAATACAGAGTGCTAATATTTTGATAATTCTTTCTAAAATAATTTTAAAGGAACATTAAAAAATAAGGTACTTTCTGAAACCATTTCCACCAATCGTTTTTCCTATAACAATCTCCATAGAACCTTTCTCCTTCACCTTATTTCTTCAAATTTTAATTTTACTCTTATAAATACTCAAAAAAAGAAGATATTTCATCAACCTAATGAAAAATTTATGGTCTTTACATTTTGTTTTCTTTGCGTTATGATAGAAAGCACAAAAAAACGTTCGGTCAATAGGAAAGGAAACTTTTATGAACATTTATCAAGAAAATCCAAGACTCAAAGCTTTCTATAAAAAGAAACAAATTCTTTTTTTAATTAAATACTCATCCAAACCCATTTCTTTTTGGGAAGATTTACAAAAAAAAGAACTTCCAGCTGCAAATCTTCCAATCAAATATGATTTTCCAAACGATTTTGAAAGAAAAGATCACCCAAACTGTCAAACAAAACTTTATCTTCCTTATTTAAAAAATTTTCAAACATTAAAAGAAGAAACCGTAACCAAAAACTTCAAAACCAAAGATTTACTTCTTTTAGCAAAACAAAACTTAGAATTATTAAAAAAACTCCATAATCAAGGAGTTACCCATGGAGATCTTGTTTCCACGAATCTTATGATAAACGATAAAAAAGAACTATACTTTATCGATTTTGATGAAGCAACCATATCTGGAAAAGATTTTTCCAAAAGAAAAAAAGAAGACAAATTACGCCTTCTTCTTCTATATTTAAATTATTTAAGATTTGGAAGATTCACAGACAATCATTGGTTACATCCAAATTCTTTCATTCTTCCAGAAAACATAAAAAAACAACTCATTCCTTATTATTTTGAAGGAAAAAATCCAAAAAAGGAAGATTATTTTGAAGAATTAATGGATAAAATGATCGATCAGGAATATGAAGCACCAAAACTTAAAAACAGACACTATGAATAAATTTGATAAGAAACAACCATACTATGTTTTTTATGATATTGTCTCATAAAATAATCATAATAACTTCCTGGAGAAATAATTCCATTCATTTTTATAATATCCGTTCCTGCTTTTCCTAAAATAGTATCCACCAGTTGTACACAATTGGTAGATAAAACAAAAAACGTTTTAAATTTTCCACGAGAAAATTTGTAAAAAGTAGCCTTCGTTGTTTGATATAAAACACTGGTATAATCGTTAAATTTTTTCTTCTTATTTTCCTTTCGTTTACAATAAGGAGTCCATTCATATACATCGCTCATTAAACGATGGATTTCTTTATCAATATTTGCTTTTTGTCTATCATTCAAACGAAGTCCAAATCCAAACAAAGTTTTATGTCCGTAAGTTTTACAGAAGGATAAATATTCCTTCTTTTTTTCGGTAATAAATAATACTCCATCTCCAAAAACTTCCTTACATACCCGAGATTTTCGATCATAATTTCCATAAGAATAAATTTTTCCATCATAATAAAAATCAACATGTCCGACCGTTCCAGAACCTTGATTGGATACATGAATCAAAACTTCAAAATCATAAGCATTCGAATTCGTTTTCACCATCTTTGGAAATTTTTGAATTTGTCTAGAAAACTGATAAGGAATAAACGTCGTAATGACAATCGGTAATGTAATATGAAAATGTCGTTTCATCTTAATTTTCCATTTCACTGGAATAACTTCTCATAAAAAAACAAAAAAACTATAAATTCCAAAAAGAATACAATAAAGTCCTAAAACAATTAGAACATATTTTAAATTCCATAAAGGAGAAAAAAGCAATGGAATTCCAAGAAAAAAATAAAAGAAAATTTTCAAAGTTAGGAAAAAATAATTTCCAACATGATTTTTTACCGAAAGATAAAGATCTAAAATACATATGGTTGCAAGAATTAAAAAATAAATACCAATACTTAATGGCAATAAAGCCAAAGGAATTTTTGGAAAAAATAAAATGAAAAAGGCGGCACACAAATGAATCAAAGATTTTCCATCAAACGTTTTCTTTTTTAAAAAAAGCCACAAAGCACAAAAAGTTAAGAAAAAGGCAAACAATTTCAAACTAAACGTATAAAGATTTATATTTTGTACCAAAAGAAAAAAACCAATAAACAGAGAACAAAACGCAGTTAAGAAAAAGGAAAATTGTTTTACATATAAATCTAACATAGCATCACATCCGTGAACTATTGTACCGAAAAATAAAAAAAGATTCAACCAGTCGGTAAAGAAAAATTCATACTATCTTTTTCAAACCCATGAAAATAATAATTTGGAACCGTTCCTTCGACTAATTTCATAATCATTGGGACCTCACTTTGAACGGTAAATCTTTGACTTAAAAAAGGAAGCATACTCATCATCGAAACTTCTACTTCAATATTTACTTCCACAAACGCATTGTTAATTCCATAATTTGTAATTTTGGTATGAATATGACTGGATACATCTCCTAAAAATTGGAATTTAATTGGCACTTTCGGAAGAAGATTTATCCATAATGGGAAATCTAAAAAAAGACCAATGGGAACTTCATATAAAATTCCTTTTTCTAACTTTTCTTTTTGATACCGATTTAATAATTCCGTATTTTCCTCTTTTACTTCTCCATTTTCAATTTGCGTTAGCTCCTCATGAATCGTATTCATAACCGAACTTAAAAATTGATTTACAAAAAAAGTATTAAAATCCATGGCTACAATATTTCCATCGTTATCTTTTTCAATCGTAAACAATTGATCTACTTGTGAATTTTTCTTTATTTCTGTACTTACTGCATGATTAATGATTAAATTCGCAAATTTCTTAATTTCTAATTCCGCATAATTTTCTAAAAATGGTTCTATTTTTTTATTTAACCAAAAAAACATACAAAAAAATAAAAAAAGAACACTTAAGAAAAAAATTAAACATTTTTTCGATTTTTTCATTTTCTTTTTTAAACGAATTTGTTTCATAGTCCACCTACTCTAGTATATGTTTCTTTTTTTCTTTCATAATAAAATTGGTGAGATTA
>CALVWH010000105.1 GCA_944364705.1 uncultured Bacilli bacterium
CAAAAATTGGAATTTGTTCGTCAGTTAAGTTAAGATTTTCTAAGAATTGTTTCATATCTTTTAAGATTAACAAAAATAGAGAAGCCAACTTTTCTTTATGATTATTTTCTTGATTTTCCATATTTTCTTACGTTTAGGAACTATTATATAATATAATAATGAAAAAAAGGAAATAAATTTCAAAAAAATTGAGAAAAGTATTGCCAACTTAGAAAAAATAGGTTATAATTAATTTGTTGTTTGACATTAATGGGCCTGTAGCTCAGCTGGTTAGAGCGCACGCCTGATAAGCGTGAGGTCGATGGTTCAAGTCCATTCAGGCCCACCATTGATGTATTTAAATAGGTTTTTAACCTATTTTTTCGTAAAAGCGAAGACAGAGAAAAGTAACTATTTTAGAACATGAAAAGCGAGTTAGGATTTGGTGAAAAGCTAACCTTGGAAAAAGTAGTGAAGAACACTCGAGAGTTGTTTGTTTGAAATTAGTAGAATAAACCGGGGTATCATCCGTTATAAAATGATTTTGTTTTTATGAACAAAAAGAGCGATCACATTGTGATAACTAGGGTGGTACCGCGGATACAGTCATTCGTCCCTTTTGGGGAAATGGCTGTTTTTTTGTTAAAGGAGGACTTATGGCGACGAAAGAACAATTAAAAGATTACGCACATAAAATGATGTTTGATATGAAAGAAGAAGAGTATGATACCTTAGAAAAGGAATTTGAAATTTTTGAAAAACAAATGGATTTTATTGGAAAAGTAAAAGGAATTGAAAAAATAGTACCTATGACTTTTCCTTATATAAATGAAGATGTGAAATTAAGAGATGATCTTGTAAAAAATACTATAACAACGAAAGAAGCATTAAAAAATTGTAAAGTTGTTGACCGAGATCAAGTACGAGTACCGAAGGTGGTGGAATAATGAATTATCAAAAAATGACGATTATGGATATGTCGGAAAAGGACCCAGAAAAACTTTTTAAGGAAGCAAATACACTCGCACATCAATATCAAGAAGAATACAATTCTTTTGTAACAATATTAGATACTTTTGATATGACTGATGGAAAAACAAAATTAAGAGGAATTCCTTATGCCTTAAAAGATAATATTGCTACAAAAGGCATTTTAACAACTGCATCTTCTAATATTTTGAAAGATTATGTTCCTGTATTTGATGCAACTGTGTACAAAAAATTAAAAGAATCTGGAGCTGTGCTTGTTGGAAAGACTGTATTAGATGAGCTTGCCATGGGAGGAACCGGAACGACAGGACATACGGGAATTGTTAAAAATCCATGGGATAAAACGAGACAAATTGGGGGATCTTCTGCAGGTAGTGCTGCTGCTGTTGCCCTTGGTATTGTTCCTTTTAGTATTGGTTCTGATACTGGAGATTCTATCCGAAAACCAGCAGCGTATGGAGGAATTGTTGGTTTTAAACCTACTTACGGGTTAGTTTCTAGATATGGACTTTTCCCATTTGCTTCTTCTTTAGATCATGTTGGATGTTTTACAAGAAGTGTAAAAGATGCAGCAATCGTTACTGATATCATAAAAGGATACGATGAAAATGACATGACAAGTTTAAAAGATGATGGAAAATGTTATGAAAGTACGATTGAACAAGACATTCATGGACGTAAACTTTTTTACATAAAAGAAATCTGTGATAAAAATTTGTACCAAGGAAAATCAGAAATCTTATCTGTTTTAGATTCTTTTTATGATAATTTAAAAAAATTAGAGGAGATTGGATTTGAAATTGAGCCAGTATCGATTGATAAGGATTTGCTTATGGCTCTTTACCCAACATATATGGCAATTACTTGCGCAGAAGCTACAAGTAACGATTCAAATTTGACTGGAATTTCTTTTGGAATTCGCGGAGAGGGTAAAAATATTCAAGAAATGATTATGGATGCAAGAACAAAAGGATTTTCAGAGCTTATTAAAAGAAGATTTGTTTTAGGAAGTTATATTTTACAAAGAGAAAATCAAGAAAAATTATTTTTAAATGCTCAGAGAATTCGGCATATGATCGTTGACAAAATAAATACTTTATTTCAAGAGTTTGACGGAATGATTATGCCATCTTTTGGCTCTTTACCACCAAAATTTGAAGATAGTTCCGATCGATTATCTGAGGAATATTTACTTTTAGAAAATCATTTATGTATTGGAAACTTTGGAGGATTTCCAAGTATCTCGATTCCGAGTGGTTTTTTAAACAATTTACCGTTAAGTATTAATTTAACGGGACGTTGTAAAGAGGATGATCTTGTATTAAATATGGCTTATTATATGGAGAAAACTTTTGGTTACCAAGGAATTGTTGCGGGAGGTGAAGATCATGTATAAAGCTGTTATCGGATTAGAAGTTCATTGCGAATTAAAAACTCAATCGAAAAATTTTAGTAGTGGAGAAAATTCTTATTCTAGATATCCAAATACGAACTTATCTCCTGTCGATTTAGCATTCCCAGGAATTTTACCAGTACTTAATAAAGAAGGTGTTAAAAAAGCTTTAAAAATGTCTCTTGCTTTTCATTGTGACGTTCCAGATGTTTTAACATTTGATCGTAAAAATTATTTTTATCCAGACTTGCCAAAGGGATATCAAATTACGCAAATTCGAAAACCGGTTGGAACTAACGGATATGTTATGATTCATGTCGATGGAGAAGAGAAGAAAATTTTGATTCATGATACCCATTTAGAAGAAGATACGGCATCTTTGGATCATTTTGGAAATTATTCTTTGATTGATTACAATCGTTGTGGAGTTCCTCTTTTGGAAACCGTAACGGAACCCTGTATCCATTCTTCGAAAGAAGCTGTAGCGTTTTTAGAAACTTTACGAAATATGTTTCTTTATATGGATACGAGCGATGCGAGAGGTGATATGGGACAAATTCGGTGTGATGTTAATGTATCTTTAATGAAGGAAGACGATACGGAGCTTGGAACAAGGGTAGAAATGAAAAATATTAATTCTTTTAATAATGTGAAGGCTGCGATTGAATGTGAAATTAAAAGACAAACAGAAATTCTAAAAAACGGTGGAACGATTGTACAAGAGACAAGACGATTCGATGATGTTGATATGTGCACCTATCCGATGAGAAAAAAAGAAGATGCAATCGATTATAAGTATTTTCCGGAACCAAATATTCCACCAATCAAAATTGATAAAGATTGGCTTGCTCGCATTGAAGAAGAAATACCAGTTTTACCATATGAACGTTGCCAAAACTATATGAAAGAATATGGCTTATCTCGTTATGATGCAACAAACCTAGTAAAAGAGAAAGAAATTGCGGAATATTTTGAACAAACCATTAAAGAAGGTTCCGATCCAAAGATGGCATCGAATTGGATTACCAGTGTTATTTTAGGATATTTAAATAAAGAAGAAATTTCAATAAGAGAACTTTTTTTGACACCAAAAATGTTAACAGAATTAATTTCTATGGTTGAAAAAGGTTCCATTTCGAGTAAGCAAGGAAAAGAAGTTTTGTTTAAATCTTTAGAACAAGAAAAGGATCCAAAATCGATTGTTCAAGAAGAGGGATTATCGCAGATTGGAAATGATGAAGAAATTAAAGCAATCGTTATGGAAGTTTTTGGTGAAAATCCGAAAGCAAAAGAGCAATATCTTGCAGGAAGGACTAATATTGTTGATTTTATGGTTGGCCAAGTAATGAAAAAAACAAGAGGAAGAGCAAATCCTTCGATAACAATGAAAATGATTAAAGAGGAAATGGAGCGATAATATGGATGTAAAAGAGCTATATAAAAAGAAAGATGATTTCTATGGAAAAAAAGTAACCTTAGAAGGCTGGATTCGAAATCATCGAAAACAAAAAGAATTTGGTTTTATCGATTTTTCTGATGGTACCTGTTTTTCGCATGTACAAATTGTTTATGATCAATCCTTATCAAATTTTGAAGAAATTACGAAGTTAATGGTTGGAAGTGCAATTAAGATAGAAGGAATTTTACAAAAATCGGAAGGAAAAGGTCAAGAATTTGAAATAAAACTTCTTTCTTATGAACTTTTAGGAGATTGTCCAAAAGAATGTCCTTTACAACCAAAAAGACATAGCAATGAATTTTTAAGAGAAATTGCTTATCTTCGTCCAAGAGCAAATCTTTTTCAAGCTGTTTTTCGTGTTCGCAGTGTTGCTGCGTATGCTATCCATAAATATTTTCATAAAAGAGGATATCTTTATTTCCATGCACCATTAATTACGGCAAGTGATTGTGAAGGTGCTGGGGAAATGTTCCAGGTAACGACTCTTGATCTAAATCAAGTAGCAAAAACTGGAAAAGTTGATTATGCAAAAGATTTTTATGGAAAGAAAGCAGGGCTTACTGTTTCTGGACAATTGGAAGCAGAAACGTTTGCCATGGCATTTAAAAAGGTATATACTTTTGGACCAACCTTTCGTGCCGAAAATTCAAACACTAAGACACATGCTTCAGAATTTTGGATGATTGAACCGGAAATTGCTTTTTGTGATTTAGAACAATTGATGGATATCATGGAAGATTTCTTGAAATATATTGTTTCTTATGTTTTGAAACACGCAAAAGAAGAGATGGATTTTTTTGATCGTTATGTCGAAAAAGGATTAAAAGATAAATTAAATAAATTGTTAGAAAGCAAATTTACAAAAGTAACACACGAAGAAGTAATTACCATTTTAAAAAATGCTAATGTTTCTTGGGAATTTCCTCCGGAATATGGGGAAGATATTGCAAAAGAACATGAAAAATATATTACCGATTATTTTCAAGGCCCAGTATTTATTACAAATTGGCCGAAAGATATTAAAGCTTTTTATATGAAACAAAACAGTGATCAAAAAACAGTTGCAGCTGTTGATTTAGAAGTTCCAGGTGCAGGAGAACTTATGGGTGGATCACAAAGAGAAGAAAATTATGAAAAATTAATCAAGAGAATGGAAGAACTTCATTTAAATAAAGAAGAAATGCAATGGTATTTGGATTTAAGAAGATTTGGGGGATGTACTCATTCTGGATTTGGTATGGGATTTGAACGTTTGTTGATTTATTTGACAGGAGTAGAAAATATTCGTGATGTCATTCCTTATCCGAGAACTCCAGGGAACTGTGAATTTTAAATAGAATAATAAACTATAGAGGAAGAGAATATAAAAATTCTCTTTTTTTTTTGAAAAAAATGTAACTATTCAGACTATAGATAATAAAAAATAAAAATAAATGTCAAAAGTAGCGTAAAGATAGCTGCTTTT
>CALVWH010000106.1 GCA_944364705.1 uncultured Bacilli bacterium
TATCGTCCTATAAGACATAAAAGTTATATTTTATATGTTGAAAGAAATACAAATGATCTTTATAAGTTTGGTTTTTCTGTTGGTAAAAAAATAGGGAATGCGGTTGTAAGAAATAAAATAAAGAGACAATTAAAGAATATATTAGATAAAAAGGACTATTCAAACAATTTTAATTGTATTATAATAGTTACGAAGGGGATTATTTCAAAAGATTTTTCACAAAGAGAAAAAGAATTGTGGGAAGCGCTTGCTTTCGCAGGAATTAAAGGAGAATGAGATGAAAAAGAATATAAAGAAATTTTTTGTACTTTGCTTTTTACTTTTAACCTTAACGGGATGTACAAAATATATGAAAGATGATAATGGACAAATTGTTAAAAATGAAATTACTGGTCAAAATTTGCCTTCGAATATTTTGTGTCAGCCCTTAGATGAAGATGTTCGAAAAATATATAAAGAAAATGGAATTAAATTAGATGATTTACCAGCTTGTGAAGGATATTCGATTACTTCTGGTGGTTATGAAGGAATTTGGACAACTATTTTCGTAAAACCATTAGCGTGGGTAATTATAAAAGTAGGGGAATTCGTTAAGAATTACGGAATTGCAATTGCGTTAGTTACGTTATTAATTCGTCTTGTTTTATATCCACTTACGAAAAAAACAGCAATGCAGTCTGAAAATCTAAAGAAAGCAAAACCAGAGCTTGATCGGTTAGAAAAGAAATATAAAGGAAAAGATCAAAATGATCAAAACATTATGATGCAAAAATCAACAGAGATGTTAGCGATTTATAAAAAATATAATATTAATCCAATGTCGGGTTGCTTATTTTCCTTTATTCAAATCCCATTATTTTTTGCTTTTTATGAAGCGTTATATCGTTTACCAGTGATCTTTGAAGAAAGTTTGTTTGGATTTCAATTAGCAACCACTCCAGCCATCGCTTTTTCAAAAGGAGAATTCCTATATATCATTTTTGTAATTCTTGTTATTTTAACAACGTATCTTTCATTTAAATTAAATGCAACAGCAACCATGGGTGACGAACAAGCAAAACAAATGAAGATGATGAGTAATTTTATGATAATTTTTATCGGAATTGCATCTCTTACTGTTTCTACAGGAATTGCGATTTACTGGATTTGCAATAGTACATTTACGATTATCCAAAATTTAATGGTAAAAAGGAGAAGTAATGGATGAAATATTATAAAGTAGAAGGAAAAAATGAAGAAGAAATATTAGCTCAAGTGGAAACACAATACAATTTAAAAAAAGAAGATATCTTTTATCGGATTGAAGAAAAAAACGGAGGTTTATTTAAAGGAAAAAAAATCGTAGCTTCTGTTTTACCAAAAGAAGAAATTAAAAATTACATTTTTGATTTTTTTGAAAAATTGGAAAGTGCTATGGGATTTTCTATTGAAACGAAAGTAGAAAATCCTAGCGATAATTTATTTAAAATAACGATCGATACGGAAGATAATGCAATTTTAATTGGAAAAGAAGGAAAAAATTTAAGAGCCCTTCAAAAAATATTAAAACAGGCGATTGTTAGTCGAACCGATTTCAATGTGAAAATTAATTTAGAAATTGGCGATTATAAAGAACAAAAGTTAAAAAGAATTGAAAGTTTAACAAGAAAGTTAGCACAAGAAGTTATAAGAACAAAAGTAGATGTTAAAATGGACTCTATGAATTCTTATGAAAGAAGATTTGTTCATAATTTAATTAGTGAATATACAATGCTTACTACCCAAAGTGAAGGGGAAGAACCAAACCGTTATGTCGTTATTAAATATAAAGATAAGAACTGAAAAGTTCAGTTCTAAGGAGTGAAATTTAATTTTTGCTCTTTTTATGTGAAAAAAGGTGGAAAAGAAAAATTTTTTCGCAAAATTAGAACTTTTGAAAAAACAAAACCAACAAAAAAAGATTCTGTAAACTCCCCCAAAAAAAACAGAATTGGTATTTATTATTAGAAAGAAATGTTATATAATAAAAGTGTCGAATCTTAATTGAAAATTATGATTAAGAGAGACATTGACATGTGAGGAAATAAGTTCGTTTAGAATAGCGAAACTTATTTCTTTTATTTTGCCTTGAAAAGGTTTTGCTAAAGTAGAACCTAAGTCTAATAATTGTCTGATAGTATGAGCAAATTGAACAAATAAATAGTGAGCTTTCATTGCATTATAATCAAGACTACACATATGATTAATGTTGAATAAAATATTTTTTTGAATATTGAAACCTTGATTTTCAATTTTCCAACGTCTTCGTCCTAAATTAATAATAGTTTTGATATTTGAATCATCAACAAATAAGTTAGTGATATAAGTAAAGACTTTGGAATCTTCAATATATCTAATAATATTAAAAGAATATTTATTATATTGATAATCTTTAACTAAAAAGTAATTATTGAAAGTAGACCCTGTTTCAAGAGAGATAATTCCCTCAAAATCTCGATTAACAGTTTGAAGTTTATCAGATTTTAAACGAAAGATATAATCCCAATTATTATTAAGACAAAGTTTGATGAAAGGCCCAGAAGCATAAAGAGAATCACCAGTAATGATAAAATTAAGTTTAGGGAAATTCTTTTTTAAACGAATAGCCATTCGTTTAAAGGCATTCATTTCACAATCTTGTTTTTTTAAATTAATAACAGATGGATCTGGATTTTCAATAAATTCAGAGTCAATAGATAAAACAAAAGAATCAAAAACAAGTTTAGCTTCTAATACATGATGTTCATATGATATTGAACCATCACTATGTTTTTTTACAATGCAATGGTCACAATGTTTATGATTAAAAGAAACGAGACCAGTACCATCAATTAGAAGTTGAAATCTACCATTGTATCTAAATCTATCGAACATTTTAGATCTAATTAAAGTATAAACAATATATTTTTGAATTTTTCTAAGTTCAGAAATATTTAAGTCATCAAAAACATCATTAATTGTATCATAATGAGGAAGATCAGATAGTTCTTCATTTATAATTTTAGACAAATTAGAAATAGCGTTATCACTATTAAATTTATTAGTTAAAGAATTCATAGTAGCAATACCACAAAGAAGAGCAAAAAGACGAGTTACACAAATCGCTTTCATTGAATAAGTAACTTTTCCTTGTTGCCTTTTATCAGATAATTCACTAAACATAATAAAAAGTCTAGGAAGATATTTATCAATAATATTATATAAGCCACAAATTAATGATTTATCCTTTTTTAATTTTCTTTTTTCTATTCTTCTCACAAATATCAACTACCTTTATATAATTATACCAAATAATTGATTGCGAAGAATTTTCACTCCTCAGTGCTGTGAAAAGTTCTTTTTTCTTGTATTTCTTATTTGAATTCTATATAATAAAAAAAGAAGGAAGGATTTTATGAAAAACAGAAGGGAAGATTTTTTTGAAGTCGTTGCTTTTATTTTAAATCATCCAGAATTTCAACGAAGAAAAACATTTAAACATCATGGAGAAGAAACGGTTTATGATCATAGTTTAAAAGTTGCCTATTATTCTTATGTCTTAGCACGTCTTCTTCATGTTGATGCAGAAACGACAGCCATTGCTGGATTGCTTCATGATTTTTATACGACTCCTTGGATGGATGATCCTGTGAAACATAAAAGAATTCGTGATCTTCATGGATTTGCTCATCCCAAGATTGCTTATGAAAATACAAAAAAATATTTTCCTCAAGTAGTGGATCCAAAAGTAAGAGATGTTATTGTAAAACATATGTTTCCATTAACAATTTTGCCTCCCATTTATATTGAAGGATGGATTGTCACTTTCGTGGATAAATATGTTTCTTTAACGGTTTTTAAAGATGTGAAAAATTTACCAAAATATGTAGGTATTAAAGGAAAGAGGAAAGAAAAATGAATGATACCATTGCTGCAATTGCGACCGCTTTAGGGAGTAATGCAATTTCCATTATTCGTGTGAGTGGGGAAGATTCCATTGAAAAAGTAGAAAAAATTTTTAAAGGAAAAAAACTTAGTCAAGTGCCTACACATACGATTCATTATGGTCATATAGTAGATAATGACAAAATAGTTGATGAAGTATTGGTAACGGTAATGCGAAGTCCGAAAACTTATACAACGGAAAATATTGTAGAAATTAATTGTCATGGTGGAATTGCTGCGACAAATCATGTTTTTCAATTGTTGTTATCTCAAGGAATTCGTGTTGCAGAACCTGGAGAATTTACGAAAAGAGCTTTTCTAAATGGAAGAGTGGATTTATTAAAAGCTGAAGCGGTTATGGATGTAATTAATGCGAAAACGGAACCATCGTTACAATTAGCAATCAATCAAGTAAGTGGAAGGGTATCGAGTCAAATCCATGATTTAAGAAATTCTTTTAGCGAAATTATTTCTCATATTGAAGTTAACATTGATTATCCAGAATATGAAGATGTTACTGAATTAACCAATGAGGATATTAAACCAAAATTATTAACTTTAAAAGAAAAGATGGAATCTTTGTTAAAAGAAAGTAAGGTTGGAAAGATTATTAAAGAAGGGATTACGACTTGCATTATTGGAAGACCAAACGTAGGAAAAAGTAGTTTGCTAAATTGTTTGCTTGAAGAAGAGAAGGCCATTGTTACTGATGTCGCTGGTACTACTAGAGATATTGTAGAAGGAACCATTTCCATTGATGGAATTTTATTAAATATAATTGATACGGCAGGAATTCGGCAAACGGATGATTTAGTAGAATCGATTGGTGTTAAAAAAAGCTTAGAATATATGGAAAAAGCGGAACTTATTTTATTTGTATTGAATCAAAATGAACCTTTAACGAAAGAAGAAGAAGAAATTTTTAAGAAATTAAAAGGGAAAAATTATCTTCTTGTTATGAATAAAAGTGATTTAAAGCAAAAAATGGATTTTTCTTTATTTCCGAAAGATCGAATGGTGATTATAAGTACCCTTACTGGTTCTGGAATTTCAGAATTAAAAAAGAAAATCAAAGAATTATTTCATTTGAATCAGATTGAACAACAAGATTTTACGTATTTAAGTAATGCCAGAAGTATTGCTTTATTAAAAGAAAGTATCCGATTTTTAGAAAATGCCATTCAAGGAATCGAAGAAGAATATCCGATCGATATGGTAGAACTTGATATTCGTTATGCATGGGAAAAATTAGGAGAAATTACTGGAGAAACTTATAAAGAAGAATTATTAGACCAACTATTTAGTCGTTTTTGTTTAGGAAAATAAAAGGAGGAAGACTATGGTTGGTCTTTTTGGTGGAATTTCACCAATTCTCGGTGCTTTATTGGCAACTTTATTTACTTGGTTTTTAACAATGGTTGGAGCATCGGTTGTATTTTTCTTTAAAAAAGTAAATAAAACCGTCATGGATGGTATGTTAGGATTTGCTGCTGGAGTTATGATTGCCGCTTCGTTTTGGTCTTTACTATCTCCAGCGATTGAAATGGCTGAAAGCTTAAATTTAAATGCATGGCTCCTTACTTTTTTAGGATTTTTTAGTGGGGGATTAATCTTATATATAGGGGATAGTATTTATAGTTATTATATAAAAAATCATCCCAAACAAAAAAAAGAAAGCAAAGAAAGTAGTATGAAACGTTGTCTTATGCTTATTTTTTCCATAACGCTTCATAACATTCCAGAAGGATTAGCTGTCGGAGTTGCTTTTGGAAGTTTAGCATATGGTTTAGAAGGAGCAACAATAGGTTCTGCTTTGGTTTTAGCTTTAGGAATTGGTCTTCAAAATTTTCCAGAAGGAAGTGCTGTTTCTTTACCACTTAGAAGAGAAGGGTACTCTAGGAAAAAAGCATTTTTTTATGGGCAAGCAAGTGGAATTGTGGAACCAATTGCCGGAGTATTAGGGGCATTACTTGTCATTAAAATACAACTGTTACTACCATTTTTATTAGCGTTTGCAGCAGGAGCTATGATTTATGTAGTTGTAGAAGAGTTAATTCCAGAAAGTCAAGCAAATAAAAGGAAAGATCTGATGGCATTATTTACGTTAATTGGCTTTTCTGTGATGATGATTTTAGATGTTGCTTTAGGGTAAAATATTTCCCGGGAAATATTTTTGGACTAAATTTTAATAAAAGAGAAGAGAGTATCTTCTTTTTTTCGAGGGAAAATTTTGAAAATGTTGTTGACTTTTCAAAGATTTCTTTGTTATAGTGTAAATAGTGGAGAACAATCTTAGATTGTCTTTTTTTTTTTATTTATGATAAAATAAAATAAGAAAAGAGGGATGAAATGAAATACAAAAGAGATTTAATGAAAAATACAGTAATTATTACGATTGGAAAATTTAGTACGCAATTGGTTGGCTTTTTATTACTTCCTTTATATACGAGTATTTTATCTACCGAAGAATATGGATCTTATGATTTATTAAATACAATTTCTATTTTCTTAATCCCTTTTATTACTTTTTTAATGGAAGAAGCGATGTTTCGGTTTTTAATTGATGCGAAAACGGAAAAAGAAAAATCAGAAGTCATTAGTCAAACGATGTGTTTTAGTGTTATTAGTATTTTAATCCAATGTACTTTATTTTTCTTAATTTTCAAATTTTTTCATTATCCTTATACAGAATATTTAATTTTATTTATCATATCTAGTATTTTATCAACCTTAGCCGGTAGTTTATGTAGGGGGACAAGTCAATTTAAGCTTTATGCTGTTTTTAATTTTTTATCTGGATTATTGAATGTTCTTTTAAATATTTTATTTATTGCGGTTATAAGAATGGGACTACCGGGATTATTCTTATCTTATATTATATCGAATAGTGTAATTTCTTTATGGATTTTAATTAAATTAAAAGTATACAAAGATTTGTCTTTTAAGAAAATCAATCCAAAATTAATGAAATCGATGCTTTTTTATTCGTTGCCATTAGTTCCTAATAGTTTATCTTGGATTATTATCAATATATCCGATCGTTTGATTATTGCGACTTTTATGGGAATTTCTTATAGTGGAATTTATGCGATTGCCAATAAATTTCCAAGCATTATTAATACTATGTATAATTTTTTCTATATGGCATGGAAAGAATCCTCTGCAAAAGTAGTCAAAGAGAAAAATAGTGCACAATATTACAATAGTATTTATAAACAATTAAATAACTTTTTAATTGCTGTAACGATTATGCTTTTGGCATTCATGCCATTTATTTTCCCTATTTTAATTAAAAATGAATATGTAGAAGCTTATCAATATATCCCTCTTTTATTGTTTGCGATTTACTTTAGTAATATTTCTAGTTTTTATGGAGGAATTTTTGCTGCTTATAAAAATACGAAAGTTATGGGATTAAGTACCGTAGTATCTGCGATTTTGAATGTTGTAATTAATTTAGCTTTGATTAAATTTATTGGTTTATATGCAGCAATTTTATCAACGTTTGTATCTATGTTTATTGTTTTCTTATATCGAAAAAAGAAAATCAAGGAATATGTAACATTAGAAAAGACTGGATATTTATGGTATAGTGTCCTTGTATGTGCAATTTTAACGTTTATCTATTATAGTAATAATCTTATCATTATTCTTTTTGGAGCTCTTCTTGGTACTTTATATTCTATTTATATTAATCGTGATATGATTGCTAGTATGAAAAATTTAGTGAAAGAAAAAGTAAGAAAAAAAAGAGTAAAAGCGTAAAATTTTGTCTATTTTGCGCTTTTTTTGTGGATTAAATTGTATTTTTAATATAAAAATGATATCTTTTAATAAAGATAGGTGATTTTTATGATTCAAACAATGGAAGAGAAACTAATGGAACTTTCGAAACAAATTAAAGAATATGATGATGTTTTAAAGCAAGAACAATTATGTCGGGAAGAATTAACGAAAATAGGATCAAGTAGTAATCTTGAGGGAGATGCGTTAAAAAATTATCAAGATCGAATCAATAATCTTGCTGAGCAGATGAAGGATTTAAAAGAGAAAAGAGAAAGTTATAAAGAAGATGAAATTGAAAAATTAAGAGAAAATATTCATCGATATTTAAAATTTCAAGAAACTTCTTTGCTTCTTTCTATGATCGAATCTTTTTCTTTAAAGTCTAAAGATTATGTTTATTTGGAAAATGTGGAAGGAAGAAAGAAAAAAATTGATAAAGAATACGTAGAAGAATATCAAAAGTATGTAGCAGAAAAAAGTAAATTAAAAAATAGTTCAAAAATCGTTTATGAGACCTTACGAGGATATTCCGTTGAAAAGTTAAAGGTTACAAAAAAAGCAGAACCAGTAAAACCAGAAGAACATAACCAAGAAAGGATATTAGATTCTTCAAAAAAAGAAATGGATTCTTTTGAAAATATGTCGGATGAAGATCGTTTAGAAAAATTAAAAGAACGCCAAAAAGATATTTTAAATGCGAAAGGGAAAAAGCGTCTAATTAAATGGAACGGTGAAAAAAAAGAAATTCCGGAAAAATATTATAGTACTTTTTGGAAATTAAATCATGAAATTAAATCTTTAGAACAAAAAATAGAGGAAAAAAAGAAATCTGAAAATATAACACCAGAACAACCTTCGGTTTCTATGGAATCTAAAAATGTTACACCAGAACAATCCCCAGTTTCGATAGAAAAAGAACCAAAAATAGAAAGTAAAACAAACGGAGAGTCCGTACAAAAAATTGTGGATATTAAAGATGGTAAAAAATGGAAAAATAAACTTAGAAAAATTGCTTATAAAGTAGCAGCCGTAGCTTCTCTTATAGCTTCTGGTTTGGCGATTGGAAATATTAAAAAAGCACCACAACCAGAGCCTATTCATATTGAAACTCAAGCCGAGAACCAAGTAGAGGATCCAGTAATTGTTATTGATGGAACTAAAGTAGAAGACGAAAATCGAACGGTTGAAGTGGAAGATCAGAAAGAAATCGCTGTTGAAAATACTGTTAACGATGGGAAAGCTGTGAAAACAACAGAGACACAAGATCAAATTTTTGAAACTTTAAAAGAAGCCGCAGAAACCGAAAATCAAGATTGGAATTCATTACAATCAGAAGAAGTCTTTTCGAATTTACAAGAAGCAGCATCTCAAGACAACTTAGAATTTCAACAAATCGAAGATGATTTTTCCCTAGGAGATCAAGTTATGATTGATGACAATACAAAAATCTTTTCCAACGAATATGATGCTGCAAACAATGTAAATGCAAAAAGTCCTTATTTTGGTACGGATGAAAAACGAACTATTTTTGGAGAAGTTTATAAAATGGCTGATGGAACTTATAAGATTGCTACAACACAAGAAGAAGTTGCTTTGTTAGAAAGTAAGGGAGCACAAAAAGATTCGGTTTATTTAGCAGTTACCGAACATGGAATTGATGGATTTTATCGTGGAGATTCTTTACAAAGTGCAATGGAAATGGGGGGAAAACAAAGATGAATCAAATATTAGAAATTGGACAAGAAATTACGTTAGAAAATCAAGAAAAATATTATATTGCGGAAATTATTGATAACGATGTTCATGAATATCTTATGCTTTTACCAATTGAAAACGATCAACTATTAGAAAATGCACGTTATGTAAAACTTTTAGGAACAAAAAATGATTATAAAATCGCAGATATAGAAGATCCAAAAGAAAAAAAAGAGATCATCGATATTTTCTTACCATTATTTTTAGAAGATTATGGAAAATAGTATTGCTTTCGTAATACTATTTTTTGATTGTGTTTCTAAAAAAAAGATAGTATAATAGGAAAGAAAAAGAAGGTGTTTTAGATGGATTATGAGGTTATTGTTGTTGGTGGAGGACATGCAGGATGTGAAGCAGCACTTGCAAGTAGTAGAAAAGGACATTCTACGTTATTAATTACTGGTCGTATCGAAAATATTGCAACGATGCCTTGTAATCCTTCGATTGGAGGATCTGCAAAAGGAATTGTTGTTAGAGAAATTGATGCCTTAGGGGGAGAAATGGGAAGAAATGCTGATAAATCCCTTTTGCAAATGAAATTATTAAATTATAAAAAAGGACCAGCTGTTCGTGCTTTACGTGCCCAAGCAGATAAAATAACATATCCTAAAAATATGTTAAAAACGTTACAAGCAGAAAAAAAACTAGAAATTAAAGAATCGTTAGTTGAAGATTTAATCATAAACGATCAAACCGTATGCGGAGTAATTTTAGAAGATGGAACAAAAATTTCTTCCAAAATGGTTATTTTAACGACAGGAACTTATATGAAAGCAGATATTTTAGTTGGAGACACAAGAAAAAGAGAAGGGCCACATGGAGAAAGACCTAGTTTGTTTTTAAGTGATCGATTAAAAGACCTTGGATTTAAAATTATTCGATTAAAAACGGGAACTCCTCAGCGAATCAAAAAAGATTCAATTGATTATTCAAAATTACAGTTAGAACCAGGTGCGGATAAACTTTATACCTTTAGTCATGATTATCCAGCCGAATATAAAGTAGATCAACAAATTCCTTGTTATTTGTTATATACCAATGAAAAAACACATCAGATTATTCGAGAAAATTTACAAAAATCTAGTATGTACGGTGGTTTAGATGATGTAAAAGGAATTGGTCCAAGATATTGTCCATCCATCGAAGATAAAGTGGTACGATTTGCAGATAAAGAAAAACATCAATTATTTGTAGAACCAGAAAGTCTTTTCTATGATGATATCTATTTACAAGGATTTTCAACCAGTATGCCAAAAGAAATTCAAGAGCAAATGGTTCATAGTTTAGTTGGATTGGAACATGCAGAAATTACCCATTATGGTTATGCCATTGAATACGATGCGATTTATCCAACACAATTAAAACAAAGTTTAGAAACGAAACTTATTCAAAATTTATATACGGCAGGACAAATTAATGGAACCAGTGGTTATGAAGAAGCTGCTTGTCAAGGATTAATTGCCGGAATTAACGCTTGCTTAAAACTAGAAGGAAAAGAACCATTAATTTTAAAAAGAAGCGATGCTTATATTGGTGTTTTAATTGATGATTTAGTAACAAAAGGAGTAAGAGATCCTTACCGTTTATTAACTTCAAGAGCAGAATATCGTTTATTGCTTCGAAACGACAATGCCGATTTGCGATTACGAGATTATGGATATCAAGTTGGATTAATTGATGAACAACGTTATCAAAAATTTAAAAAGAAAAAAGAAGAAATCGAAGCTTTAATGGAGCAATTAAAAAATACAAGAGTAATTCCTTCAAAAGAAGTAGATGAATATTTTGAAAAACTTTCTTCCCCTAAATTAAAAGATGCGATTTCTTTATATCAATTATTAAAAAGACAAGAATTTACTATGAAAGAAATTGAATATTTTCTATCCATTCCTTATTCAGAAGAAATTAAAAATGAAGTGGAATTAAATATAAAATATGAAGGATATATAAAAAAATCAAAACAAGAAGCCGAAAAAATGATTTCTTTAGAAAATAAAAAAATTCCTGTGGATATTGATTATTCTTCCATTCAAAATTTAGCAAGCGAAGCAAAACAAAAATTATCGGAAGTAAGACCGACATCCATTGGACAAGCATTAAGAATTAGTGGTGTTAATCCAGCCGATATATCAATTTTAATGATTTATTTAAAAAGGTGTGGTTATGAATCTTAAAGAATTTATCGAAGAATTAGAAAAATTAAACATAACATTAGAAGAAAAACAAAAAGAACAATTAGAACAATATTATGAATTGCTGATTTTATGGAATCAAAGAATAAATTTAACCGGAATTACTGACAAAGAAGAAGTTTATCTAAAACATTTTTATGATAGTCTAACCATTTGTAAGATTATCGATTTAACAGAGCAAGAATCTTTATGTGATATTGGAACTGGTGCAGGTTTTCCAGGTCTTGTTTTAAAAATTGTTTTCCCTCATTTAAAGATAACCTTATTAGATTCTTTACATAAAAGAACTAATTTTTTAGAAGAGGTAAAAAAACAATTGAACTTAAAAGAAGTAACTATTTTATGTGATCGAGCTGAAATTTATGCGAAAAATCACAAAAATTTATTTGATGTAGTAACGTCTAGAGCTGTTTCTAAGTTACCAGTTTTATTAGAATATTCTATTCCCCTTGTAAAAATCGGAGGATATTTTGTTCCAATGAAAGGGAATATAGAGGAAGAAATGAAAGGAATCGAAAAAATCGAACAAAAATTGAAAATCAAATTACTTGAAACCAAGTCCTTTCTTTTACCAAAAGAAAATAGTGTTCGCACACTATTAAAATTTCAAAAAAAGGAAGATACTCCTTTAAAATATCCTAGAGAATATAAAGAAATCAAGAAACATCCTTTATCTTGATTTCTTTTTTTACATACGTTTCTGCTTCTTTTAAATCGTTTAATAAAAAGCAAAAAGCAACGTCTCTTCGACTTTTAAATTTACTATGTTTCATTTTATCAAGATTTAAAACAATTACTTTATAAAAATCAGATGGAATATTTCTATTATCATCTTTAAAATTCCAAACATCCATTTCCGGTTTTTCTGATTGTATAATTAAAAAATTTATTTGAATAATGTGATCAATTTGAATGGTATATTGTTTTAATCGATGATTGCTACAAACTTCAGATTCTAGAATATTTTTATTTTTTTGATCGTGAATTTTTTCCTCTTGAACAATAAATTGAATCAAGGTTATGTTTTCTTCAAATAAAAGTGCTTGTGCAACTTTTATATTTTTGGTAGGAACTAAAAGTAAATCATGAGAATCTATTGTATGATGAATGATTCTTTCTAAGAAAAATTGAAAAATTCTTTTATCTTTCATCATTTTTTTAAACTCAAGATAATTAAAATGTATCATAACTCATCTCCTTTGTAGTATCATAAAGAAAAAGAAAGAGAAACGCAAACGATAAATTTTAAAGAATGAAAAAAAGAATTCTTTTGAATTTTTCGTTTTTATTACCGATGATAAAAATTTACTTTTTTTTCTGTTTTAAAAGAGAAAAAAGATTGAATTCTTAAAAAAATTATAGTATGATAAATATAAAGAATAAAATAGGAGGGAATTTGTGGAAGGAGATAGGAAAGTAGTCAACTTAAATGTTGATGATATCTTACCGAATCGGTTTCAACCACGAATAAAATTTGATGAAGATGAAATTCAAAGTCTTTCAGATTCTATCAAACGGCATGGTGTGATTCAACCAATTATCGTAAGACCGATTGCGGATAAGTATGAAATTATTGCTGGTGAGAGAAGATACAAAGCCACACTTTTAGCCAATCTTCCAACAATTCCTGCAATAATTTTAAAGTTAAATGATAAAGATAGTGCTGAGATTGCTTTAATTGAAAATGTTCAAAGACAAGATTTAACTCCAATGGAAGAAGCAATTACTTATAAAAAAGTTTTGGATATGGGATATACACAAAATGAATTAGCTCAAAAATTAGGAGTAAAGCAATCAACAATTTCAAATAAGTTAAGATTACTTAATTTGTGTGATGAAGTTCAAGATGCTCTTTTAGAAAATAAAATATCTGAAAGACACGCTCGTTCTTTATTAAAATTAAAAGACGAGAAAGAACAAGAACAAATGTTAGAAAGAATTATAAACGAACGTCTTACGGTAAAAAGAACGGATGAAGAAATCAAAAAAGTTTTAGAAAAACCGCAAGATACCATTGAAGTTTTAGACTTTGATATGGATTTTGAAGATACAAAAAAAGAAAAAGGGGAAAATGATATGAATAATAATGATCCAATGAATCAATTTAATATACCAACACCATCAATTTTAGAAGATACAAACGAAAAAACGGTGTTACCAACAAATGTAGAGCCAACGGTTGAATCAAATCGTCCACCAGTAGATTTATTAAAACCACAATCAGAAATTCCAACCAATAATCCTGGTTTTATGGATATTGATCGAATTGAAAGTCAAGCACAAGACATTGGAGGACCAAGCTCTTTTAATGAAAGTGCTCCTAGATTTTTTAAATTACCAGAGCAAGAGAAACCAGTTGAAAATACAAATCCAACATTTTCTGGAAATGTATTCTCACAAGCTCCAGAAAATAATTTGAATTCCTCTTCTGGTGTTAACCAAAATATTGGAAATCCTTTCCAAAATACTTTTAATGGAAACGGATCAAATACTGTTGTAGAACCTCAAGGACCCGCACCAATGGGAAATAGTTTTAATATACCAGAAATTCCAAGCATGCCAAATCCTAGTGTTCAAGCAGAACCAGGGATTCCAGAAGTACCAACAATGGCATCCATTCCAGAAACACCAAGTATGTCAACAACGGAAGCTTCAAAAGAACCAGTCGTTTCAGGAATTCCAGTGGTACCAAATATAGGAACTAGTCCTGTAATTCCAGAAGTACCAAGCATGCCAACTATGGAAGCCCCAAAGGAACCAGTCGCTTCAGAAATTCCAACAGTACTATCAGTGGAACTTTCAAATATTCCATCGGTTGAGCCAATGAATATATCTGATAATTCAACCATTTCAGAAACAAAAAATACAAACTCTGCGCCAATGGGAAATCCTTTTGACCCTCAGAAAAAGAATTTAACAAGTGTTATTCAAGAAATTCGTAGTATTAAAAATTCTTTTGAAAATCAAGGTTATATCATTGATTTAGAGGAAATGGATTTAGCAGGCGAATATCAAATTACAATACATATTAAGAAATAAAAGAACCTCATTGCTTTTATTGTAATGAGGCTTTTTGCTGGAGGAGTAAATGAAAGAAATAGAAGAAATTGATTTTTTTGTAAAAAATAGTTTATCGAAAGAACGATATGAACATTCGAAAAGAGTTGCGGAAGAAGCAAAAAAATTAGCAATCCATTATCACTACGATCCTGAAAAAGCATATCTTGCTGGTCTTGTTCATGATGTGGCGAAAGAATATACAAAACTACAAAACGAAGAAATCATAAAAAAATATCAACTTTCTCAGGATCTGTTAAAGGATTATAATAAAAAAATATTACATTCTTATATTGGCGCAATCGTCGTGAAAGAAAAATTTCATCTTTCTGATGAAATTTGTGATGCCATAAAAAGACATACCTTAGGAGATATCCCGATGACTTTACTTGATAAAATTATTTTTGTTGCTGATAAAATCGATCCAAAACGAAGATACAAACAACTAGAAGAAGAACGAAAAATGGCTTATACAAATCTTACTCAAGCTACCATTTTATGCATAAAAAATAATTTAAAATCGCTTGAAGAAAAAAAACAACCTATCAATAAACGATCGGTCGAAATCTTAAAATATTTAGAAAAAGAACAAATAAAAAACTAATCATCGATATTTGAACTCGAAAACAAAGGAGAATCAAAAAACACTTTGATTTCAATTTTTAAAGTTCGACAAATTTTATAAATAATATAGGAACTTGGATTTGCTACTTTTCCAGAAAGTAAATCCTGTAACGTCGTTGGAGGAATGCTAGACAATTCTGCTAATTTATTTGGTGTATAGTTAAACTCTTTGCATAATTCATAAATTCTTTCACTTACTGCATTTTTAAAGTACATATCATTTCCTCCTATTTTTTATATTCTAACAAAATAAAACAAAAATAATTTACGGATATCCGTTGACTTTATAAATTTATTGTGATAAAATTAATTTGATAATGGGATTATTATAAAAAGAGAGCAGTATTTATCTTTAATATTGCTTCTTTTTTTTCTTTATAAACATAAAAAATATAATTTTTAATCATTAAACTATTTGAAAATAATTTTTCTAAAGCAGAAAAGGAGGAGAAGAAGAATGGAAGATGAATTATATTATTCTTTTGAAAAAGAATTAGATAATGAAGCAAAGAGAATTATTCACATTTTATTGGATATGTATGAGAAGAAAAGAAAAGTAAAAAAATCTTTTTCCGAAATTGTAAGTTTATTGGTAAAAAAAGAATTAAAATATTATACAGTTGATATTAATTTAAGAGTTACTCATTTTTTACCAGACGATTATGCTCCAGATTTTAAAGAAGTTTACGCATTATCAAAAAGAGAAGAATTTAATAAAGAATCTTTAATTCGTTATACAAAAATGTGTAAAAAGGATTTAAAAAAAGATCATGAAAAAATCGCACAATCTTTAGTTAAAAAAATGATAAAATTTTTAATTAAACATCCAAATACTGAAAAAGGGCTATTAGAATTTATCTCAGAACGTATTCATGATTATTTACCAGATCATAACGATAGTGTCGATGCAAGAGCAATTGTCTTTTTTTACGATGCTGCTTTAAAAAAAGAAGGATATCAAATTAGTTCATTAAATCCACTTAGAATTAAAAAAATCTAGAAAATAAAGATAAGAACTCTTTTATTCATCAAAAAAAGATGTTACAATAATCTTCATATCAGAAAGAAGGAAAAATATGAAGGAAAAGGTAACATTTCGAAAATTTAATCTATATAATTCCATAACCCAAAAAGTAGATACTTCTTTAATTGATTCCAAAGAATATGATTTAGAAATTTCAATCAATGGAAAGATTGAATATTATCAGGTTCGTTACTTTAATTCGGAATTTTTTGCTGAAAAATTAACGAATTTACCAGAAAAAATTCATATATCAGAATATTTTAAACCTTGCATGATTCCAGAAATTCAAAATTTCTTTTATACGGATTATTATCGAAGAGAATATGAACATCGAAAAAAAGTCGAAGACTATAAAAAGCTTCAAAAAAAAGTACAAATGGAAGATTATTTTTGTTATTTATCAAGAATTACCCAAAAAAAGAAAATAAATTCTCAAAAAATTTCTTCTGGTTATATTCCATTATTAAAGGATATAAAAAATTCTGTCCTTTTAGGATATCATTTTCATATTGAGCAAGCAGCAAATCGTTATTACGTTATCTTTTTAGATCCGATTTTAAAAAAAGGATATATGGATCATCGAAATTCTCTTTATATGATTTATTTTCGAAATGAGTTTTCAAAAATAACCAAACAATTAGAAGATCCTATTTTAGATCTTTCTTTCCATTATGATCTTCCGATTGATCTTCTTTCTTCTCTTTATTATTCTTATTATCAAAAAGAAGAATCTTTGGAATTGGTCTTAAAACATCTAGAAAAGTTAAAAAATACAATTTCTTTTCGTACTGAAGATTCTATAGAAGAAGAAACAAAAAGAAAATTATCGCAGATTTTAGAAAAAGAAGATTGGCAAACCATTTCTTTTTATACCAATCATGATGTTAATTTTTTAAAGGAAATGTATCAATATTTATCAAAACCAAAAGAAAAAATTTTACAAAAACAGTAGAATCTTTTATAATAAGAAAAAGGAGGAAATATGGAAAAAAAAGAATTTGATCTTATGAATCAAAGTATGAATCAAACGGTTGCACCGATGAGAACGATGATGATAGGACTTCGAAAAGAATTAGAAAAAGATCCTACCAATAAAAGAGTACAAGCCTTATTAGAGGGGGTAACCGAAGTAGAAAATAAGTGGCTTTTATATCAAGAAGAATTTATCAATTTATATGAACCACAAATAAAATATGATCAAAATCATGGGAAAATACGATAATTTATCGTTTTTTTTTATTCATTATGTTATAATAAGAAACTAATATAAAGAGGTGAAATATGTTGTTACAATATTATTTAGAACAATTACAATATAAAAATATGCCAGATTACTTATATAAATATTTAAAGGATCCAAGGTTACTTAGACTTAGAAATGTTGGGTATTTTTGTGGAATGGATTATGCTTCAAAGAAAATTTATAATTTTCAAGAATTGATTAGTCGTTTTGATCATTCTTTAACAACAGCTTTGCTAACCGAACAGGTAACAAACGATAAAAGGCAAACGATTGCTGCTTTATATCATGATATCTCGACTCCTTGCTTTTCTCATGTGATTGATTATATGAACCAAGATTATGCGAAACAAGAAAGCACGGAAGAATATACCGAGGAAATTTTAAAGAGAAATAAATATTTAAAAAAATGCTTAGAAGAAGATCACATAGAAATAGATGATCTTATAAATTTTAAAAAATTTTCAATTGTAGATAACGAAAGACCAAAATGTTGCGCAGATCGATTGGATGGAATTATTTTAACTGGTATGGCTTGGACCAAAGATATTACTAAAGAAGATATTTTTCATATTTTAAATGATATTACGATTTTTAAAAATGAAGAAGGAAACCAAGAAATTGGCTTTCAAAAGGATTCTGTTGTTTTACGAGTTATGGAAGTAAATCAAAGAATTGACTCTTTTTGTCATAGCAAAGAAGATCATTATATGATGCAACTTCTTGCAGATATTACAAAGCTTGCTCTTGAAAAGAAGTATTTCAATTATGAAGATTTATATCGTTATAATGAATTACAGTTGTTTCATCTTTTAAAGAAAATTCCAGATAAAGAATTACAAGGAAAAATTTTTTTATTTGAACATATGGACCCTATAAATATACCAGATTTTAAAAACGATTCTGTTAAAGTCCGAGCTTTAAATCCGTTAGTAAATGGAAAAAGATATCGATAAAGGAATTCTTTTCTAGAAATATAAATATATTTAAAAATAGAAAAGGAGTAAGCAAATGCAGAAAAATTTATATGAACTAAGTCAAGATTTGAAAGAGTTACGTATAACCCAATTAGAAACTTCTGAAGAAAAGTTAAAACAATATCGTGAATCTTACTTTAGTGAAAAGTCAGAATATCGAAAAATATATCAATTAGAAACTAACATTTTATTATCAAATTTATCTTCATTAAAAAATTTTATTATAAGTTACCATCCATATAATGCACAAATGGAAGATGACAAACTTTTAAAAGAAAACTATATTAGAGTTGTGGAAAAGAGTGTTCCTACTTTATCGGAACATATTCGACAAGAAAAAATATTTGAAGCATATATCAAAGGAAATTTGCAAAAAGATTTAGCGACGATTGGATGGAAAAAAGATCAAAAGATGGAGAGCTATCGAATTTTATCCCCAGGAGAAGAAATTTCTACATTCTTATTTGGAGAAAAAATCTATTTTTTTGAAAATTTGTTAAAAATCCCACCTTCTCTTCAAGCGTTAGATCTTTTTTTAGAAGAAAATTATCAAGGCTTAGCAAATAGTGATTTTGGGCTTTATCTCCCTTGGGATTTATTCGAAGTAACCGGAGAGAAAGTTATAAGTAGTGAGTGGTTTTATAAATATGGAAGTGAAAAACAAAAAAATAATGTATCGCATTCTGAAAAAATTTTAAAATTATATAAAAAACATACGATTTGATTTCGTTGTTTTTTTATAAGAATATATGATATAATAAGAAAAAAATAGAAAATTTATGGAGTGGGTATATGAAAAAGAAATGTTTTTTCTTTCTTTTCTTTAATATTTTTTTGCTTTCTGGATGTACGAAAAACTATGATCAAAATAGTGTTATGGACTATGTGAAGGAGCAACTTTCCTTATCTGAATTTACAGTTTCACAGACTTATAAAGAAATCAAAGGAGAAGATGGATATACGGATCGATTATGGACGGTAAAAGATAAGGAACATAACATTACGTTTCATGTTCTTGATGATTATTTTTGGGGAATGGAAAGTGTTAGTAATCATTTATCTGATGATTATGAAGCTTCTTTGTTTGCTTCGCTATATCAGAAGTTAGAACAAAAAGACAATCTTTCTTTTATCAAAGAGGATAAAGATTCTTTGTTCACAGTTCAATTAGTATGCGATTACAAAAATAAAGAAGAATTAACAGATTGTTATGATTCTGTGTTGTCTTATAAGAAACAAATCGATCAATTCGGATATCAATTAAATATTCCATATTCTGTTGAATATGATTTTGAATTTAAAAATATTGGGGATTATCAAATAAAAACAGGAGATCAATCTGGATCTTTAAAAGATATAGATGAAAACGTATATCAGGAAATGATTTATAACTATTATTCTACGGCTTTAACTTATCAAATAGAAGATTCTTTATTAGAGATGACTCCATCGGATAAGGATTTTGTTATGAATCATGAGGATACTCATAGAATTTTTAAAAGGACCAATCAGGGATCTTTAGAATTCTATGATGATGTGATAGGAAATGAGAATTCTTATGGTATTAGTTTTGGTGGACTTTATAAAATATTAAAACAGGAAAATTTTCCTGTGGTAGGAAATGCTTGGCATTATACGGTCACAGTTAATTCCGATATTTATGAATTTTCATATGATTTCAATGATCTTTTATATGAAGACGAAGATCAGAATTTTTATGGATATTATTATAAAAAAAATGGACAAAAAATGAAAATGAACTTTTATTTTTATAATTGTTTTAAACCAAAAGAAATTAATGAGATGTTTGGTTTAAATATTGAGGAATCTACAAATAAAGCGATAAAATAGGAAAAATGATAGAAAGGTTAAAAACTCTTTCTTTTTTTATATATGATAATCTTTAGAAAAAAGTAGAAACTTTTTTCCTTGTAATTTTCTAGAAAATCTAGTACAATAGCTGAAAAAAAAGGAGAAAATATCAAAATGGAACGGAAAACGATTGATAAAATAAATATATATTATCCAGAAGATAAAGTAGAAATAGAAAATATAGAAACAATTATCAAAAAGAATCGCTTTTTATTTAATATATCGACTGATTTGAATATCATAATAGATCCTAACAGTCCTGATAAATTAAAAGCAGAGGACAACCATACAATTATAATCCAACATTTTTACGCTCTTTTTGAATTTGTTTTAAAACAAGTATTAAAAGATTAAAAACATCAATCAATTTTAAAGAAGCAAAATTTTGTGACTGCATGTTATACTCAAT
>CALVWH010000107.1 GCA_944364705.1 uncultured Bacilli bacterium
ACTTGAAAAAGACCCTAGAATTCAAGAAGTTCAAGTACAACTAAAAAATTTCAATCAATTATATATAACCGTTCAAGAGAAAAAAGTTCTTTTTTATAATACGACGACACAAAAATTAATCCTTGAAGGAGGACAAGAAATCGAAGAAACTTACGAGTCTCCAACTTTATTAAATTATGTTCCAGATACCATTTATAAAAAATTTGTAACAAAAATGGGGAAGATTGAACCAGAAATTATTGATAAAATTTCAGAAATTAAATACGAACCCAATGCTCAAGATGAAGAACGATTTTTACTTAGTATGACGGATGGAAATTATGTTTATATTACGCTTAGTACATTCGATACCCTAAATCAATATTTTAATATTATGCTAGAAATGAAGAAAAAATTTGAAAATAAAAAAGGAATTTTATATTTAGATTCTGGAAAATATTTCGAAGTTTTAGAAAATTAACCATTTTTTAAGACTTTTTCTTTTACTTTTAAAAAAAATATAGTATAATGAGTATAGAATGTGGGTGAGTATCAAATGAGGCAAATCTTTACGAGTATTGATATTGGTTCAAATTCTATTAAAGCCATCGTTTGTGAACTGTATAACAATAAGCTAAACTTACTTGCTGCAACACACACCCCATCCATAGGAATAAAAAAGGGTCTTATTACTGATGGAGAAGCTGCTATGAATTGTATTCGAAAAGCCATTGATCATTTAGAAGGGCAGTTAGGAATTTCCCTTCGAAAAGTGATTGTAACTGTACCTAGTTATATGGCAGAATTTAAAATTGCGAAAGCAAGCATTCCAATTCAAGGAGAACATAATATTGTGACTTTAAACGATATGGAAGAAGTTTCTAAAAAAGCAATTCAAGAGCGGGCAGTTTCTGAAAAAGAAATTGTTACAGATTTAACAATTGATTTTGGAGTAGATGATAAAACAAAAATTATAAATCCCAAAGGATTAATGGGAGATACCTTACATATCAGAACACTCCTTGTTATGGTTCCTAAAAAGAATATTTATTCTGTTATAAAAGTTTTAGAAGCCTTACAACTTGATGTTGTTGACATTTCTTTAAATGCGATTGGCGATATGGCAACGTTTAAAACCAAAGAAATGGGAAATTCCCTTTCTGCTCTCATTAATATAGGATATGAAACCGTTACCATATCCATTCATAATAAAGGCATTATTATTAAAAACTCTATTTTAAATAAAGGAGCAAAAAATATTTTAAAAGATCTTATTTATATTTATAAAATATCACAAAAAGAAGCAATGTTTATATGTCAAAACTTTGCTTTTGCTCATAAGAGAAATGCCAGTATGAACGACTTTTATGAAACAGAAAATACTTTAGGAGAAAAGGTAAAAATCAATCAGCGCGAAGCATCAGAAATAATTATGGCTAGGATAGAAGAAATATTAACTTTGGCTCGAAAAGAAATCACGAATCTTCTTAATAAAGAAATTGATTATGTTATTGTTACCGGAGGGGTTAGTAATATGAGAGATTTCGAATATATGGTAAGTGATATATTTGGAAAAGATAGTATTATAGGCAATGTTAAGATGCTAGGTATTCGGGATAACATTTATTCTTCTGCCATTGGAAATGTTATTCATTTTATTAACAAATTAAAACAAAAAGAAGAAGAGTATACAATGGTAAGCGAAAGTGAAAGTTTAAAACTATCAGAAGGAAGAAGAAAACAGATAGAAGATATTCATACTTCTTCCCTTGGACAAGTGTTTAATTATTTTTGGAGTAAATAAGGAGGATGAATATGTTTGGTGGATTAGAAATGGATCAAATCGCAAAAATAAAAGTAATAGGTGTTGGTGGAGGTGGAAATAACGCCGTAAACCGCATGATTGAATCAGGAGTAAAAGGTGTCGACTTTATTGTTGCAAATACAGACCTTCAAGTACTTAACTGTTCTAAAGCACCAACAAAAATACAAATAGGACAAGATTTAACCGGTGGTCGTGGAGCTGGTGCAAAACCAGAAATTGGACGAGAAGCCGCTATGGAATCAAAAAAAGAATTAGAAGATGCTTTACAAGGAGCCGATATGGTTTTTGTTACTTGTGGAATGGGTGGAGGAACTGGAACTGGAGCAGCTCCAGTTATCGCAGATATTGCACAAGAACAAGGCGCATTAACCGTTGGAATTGTAACAAAACCATTCTCATTTGAAGGTAGAAAACGAATGGATCAAGCTTTAGCAGGATTAGAAGAATTAAAAAAACACGTAGATACTTTAATCGTAATTCCAAACGATCGTTTAAGAGAAATTATCGATAAAAGTACTCCACTTTTAGATTCTTTTAAAGAAGTTGACAATGTATTAAGAAGAGGAGTTCAATCCATTTCCGATTTAATCGCGGTAGCAGGTCTTATTAACCTTGACTTTGCCGATGTAAAAGCCGTTATGGAAAAAAGAGGAAACGCTTTAATTGGAATTGGAATGGGCGTTGGAGAAAATCGAGCAGTAGAAGCTGCAAGAGAAGCCGTATCCAGTCCACTTTTGGAAACAAGCATTGCAGGAGCTACCGATGCTATTATTAACGTAACCGGTGGAAACAACTTAACTTTATACGAAGTAGAAGAAGCTGCCGAAGTTGTTCGTAGTTCCGCAAACACCGATATTAATACTATTTTTGGAGCAGTTATCAATGAAAATTTAAGCGATGAAATTATTGTTACCGTTATTGCAACTGGTTTTGAAGAAGAAAGTGAACCAATTTATCAAAATTACTCAAGAAATGAAGAAGAAGAATCTTCTTCTGAAGACGATGATAACGACATTCCTGTTTTTTTAAGAAAACGAGGATTCTAAAAATCGAAAAAAGAGACATATTGTCTTTCTTTTTTTTTCATGTTATAATATACTTATAATAGAGAGGTAGAGAATATGAACGAAAATTTTCGATTAAAAGAAAGTAATTTACCACGTAAATTATTTCCAGAAGTACCAAAAACAGTAAAATCTAAAAAAGAAGATAGGAAACCTCCAGAACAAAAAAAGAAAAAATCTTGGTTGGCTGCGGTTATTATTTTATGTATTTTATTTTTAATTTCTTTTTGTATTTATTTGTTTATTGCGAAAGATCCAAAATCTTTGTTTTTAGCAGCCATTAATCAAGAATATAATAATTTGGTTGCAAGCAAAGAAAGTTTATTTAGTAATTCTTTATATGAAGAAGCAAAAAATACGACGTTAACAACGAAGGGAAATATAACGTTAGAAATTTTACAAGATGGAGAAACAATTCCGGATTTTCAAGATCTCGATTTATCTTATCAGTTAGGAAGAGATTATCAAAAGAAACAAATAACTTCTAATTTTCATTTATCTTATGATCAAGAAACGATTTTTGATATGAATACGTTTGGAAAACCAAAAAGCTTATATTTGGAACTAACGGAATTATTTTCAAAATACATTAAAATCGATGTTGAAGAATATGAAAAACTATTTGAAGATGGAAAAGCAACCGAAGAAGATATCGAATATTTGATTCAAAGTACAAAAAATTATCTTTTAGAAGCTTTAGAAAAAAAAGATTTCAAGACAACGAGTGAAAAAATTAATTTTGATGGAAAAGAAATAAATGCAAAAAAAATAAGTTATTATTTTACCGCAGAAACAACCGAAAAAGTTCGAAATTATATTATTGATTCGATTTTAAAAGATGAAAAATATATGACTTTATTAGAAAAATATCAAGGAAAAGAAAAAGAAGACATTAAGCAATCACTCACAAAGATGAAAGAAGAAACTCTTACATTTGAAGAGCAAACTGTTTTCTCAGTTTATTTTGATGGATTCTTTAATACACCAATTCGTTTTGAAGTGATTGATCCAACGCTAGAAATTACTTATAATATTTATGAGAATAAAAAAGAAATTCTTTTTAATGCAGAAGATTTAGAAATGAATATTGAGTTCAATGCTTCTCAAAATACGTATGAATTTAAAAATTCTGAAAATACCATTACCATAACAGAGAAAAAAGATTCAAAAAATCATAATTTCCTTTATCAAATCGACTCGAATGGACAAAGTTATAACGGAGCATTTGATATTAAAAAAGAAGATGAATATCGAGGATCGGTTACTTTTACATTTAATACTAAAGAAAATATGAGTTTAAAAATCTCAGGAACTTATGAAAATACCATTGGAGAGAAAGTTACTCTTCCAGAAAATCTTGATGAAAATAATATCGATTATCAAGATATGACCGATGTTGATTATGAAGAAATCGCAACCAATTTATTAAAAAATCCATTTTTTGCATCTTTGTTTGGAGAAGTAGCTCCAAGTGTTAGTTAAATATCTCATATGAGATATTTTTTGAAAGAAGAATCTTATGAAAAAATTTAAAAATAATGGTTATATAAAAAAAATATTTTTGTTATTTTTGGTTTGCATTTTCTTATTTTTTCTCTACCTTTTTTTTCTTGACAAAAAAGTTGATGAACATTTTTCTTGGAAGGAAAATCCAGATGCTACTTTTGCCATTTTTGATCAAACAGAGGTAATGGAAAAATATTATACAAAAGAAGAATTGAAAGAAATGCAAAAAGTAAATATGGAAGGGTATAACACATTTTTAATTGTACCTAAAAAACCAGAAACTAAGATACAAATTTATAGTCAATTTTTAAATGATCAAGGAGAAATGGAAGTTATGTTTTATAAAGAAGTTATTGGATCTTTTCTTTTAAAATGTAATACGTCTGATCTATATTCAAATGTTTTATTAAAAGTTATAACTGATGATAAAACGTATGAGTATTCTCCTTATTATAGTTTAAAAGATGGTCATTTGATGATAGAAAATTATATTTTATATATTCAACAGTAAAGGAGTAATTATGCAAGAATTTTTAATAGAAATGATGAACCAATTTGGTTATTTTGGTGTATGTTTTTTAATT
>CALVWH010000108.1 GCA_944364705.1 uncultured Bacilli bacterium
CCAAACACCTGTAGCATATCGTTTGGGGTTGTCCTTATAAAAATTGTCTAAAAAAGTGTTGACAATCCAGCGATTTACCTCGAGTATTTGAAAAAGGATTTACAGGAAGTGATCGTTTAAGATCAAAAGCAACTGGGATTGGACTTTATTTGACAAAAAAAATTAGTCATAAATTAGGACTTGAACTTATGATAAAATCTAAGGAAAAGAAAGGGACAACCGTTCTTTTAATTCTTCCTAAAAGTGCATTTCATAAAATGTAAGAAGAAAGATTGTCTTTTAAAACGGATAGAAGCGTGGTATAATAGTAACGTAGGTGGAGAATATGAAAAAGAAAAAGCGAAAAGTCAAACGAAAAATTTTTTATTTCTTCTTTTTTTTCCTTTTGGTGGTTGCTTTCTCCGTTGGAGTTTTATACTTTTTAAAAGAATCGGAAACAAAAGAAGAAGTCTATCTAGCATCTGCTAGTTCTAAAGTAACTCTTTTAAAAAAAAAAAAAAAAGAAATAGAACTTCCAAGAGGAACGAAAGTATGGAAATCAAGTAAGAAAGAAACCATTGAAGAAAAAGAATATATCAAATTAGAATATCAGAAGAAAACGTATTATACCCTTACCGATGTTACCGTCAAAGATTTAAAAGAAGCCGTTCAAGAAAAAGAAAAATTTGTTCGAACAAGTTTAGTTTTGTATGAAAAACCAGAAGATATATCAATTGTAAAATCGGTTAAAAAAGGTGAGGCATTAGAAATTACTGGTTTTGATCAATTAAACGAAGATGGAACGGTAACGATGTATCAAGTAAAACATGGAGAAGATACGGGATATGTTTATGCGAAATATTTAGTGGATAGCAAAGAAGAAGCTTTAAAAAATTATGATGAAGAAAATACGTATCAGATTCATAAGGCAAGAGGAGACCGCTATAATGGTGGAGATGCTGGAGCTTTAGATTATTATCCAGAAGAAAAAATCAAAATTGAAGGAAATGAAATGCCAAAAGAAGTCAGAAGTCTTTATATTAATGCTGCGGCAATTAAAGATGTCGATCAATATATTGCGGTAGCGAAAGATGCAAACATTAATGCTTTTGTGGTAGATATTAAAGATAATACGGCACCTGCCTACGATAGTGATGTTTACAAAGAATTATCGCCAACAAACTATAAAAAAGCATTAAATAAAAAAGAAGATTATAAAAATTATATTCAAAAATTAAAGGATAATGGCTTTTATGTGATTGGACGCATTACGGCTTTTAAAGATGATTATTATGCACAAGACCATAAAGAAAGTGCGATTTTAGATACTCGGACAGGAAGTCAATTTGTTCATAATCATTCTTACTGGCCATCGGCTTTTAGCCGGGATGTATGGGAGTTTAATGTACGCTTAGCCATTGAAGCCGTAAAAGAAATGGGATTCCATGAAATTCAATTTGATTATGTTCGTTTTCCAGATGGAACAACCAAATTAGAAAAAAGTGGAGTTATGGATCTTCGAAATACGTATGAAGAAGATAAAGCACAAGCGATTCAGCAGTTTTTGATGTATGCAAGAGATGAAATTCATAAAGCAGGAGCTTATATTTCGGCGGATGTTTTTGGAGAAAGTGCGAATCAATATGTAACGGCTTATGGACAATATTGGCCAGCGATTTCGAATGTTGTTGATGTCATTAGTGCGATGCCATATCCAGATCATTTTAATACGTATGAATATGGATTTAAAGTTCCTGTTTGGACGATTCCTTATGAACTTTTAAAAACTTGGAGTGGAGAATATGCTGCACAAAGACAAAAAGAAATTCCAACGCCTGCGATTGGAAGAACTTGGATTCAAGCTTATAACAGTATTAAATCTCCTTATGTAACGTATGATGCTAGTAAAATGGAAGAGCAAATTAAAGGACTTTATGAAGGAGGACTTACAGGTGGATATATCACTTGGAGTGCAAATTCTAGTTTAGAAAAATATAAACAAATTGCACCAGCGTTTCGAAAGGATTATTTATCATGAAAACAATTACCGTTGAGAAACAAAAGTATAAGATCTTAAAAAATTATAAGAATGCTTTTGATCAAAATCAATTCCTTTTAAAATATACAGAGTATTTTGATCCTTATGATTATATTCTAGGAGATCTTGCTTATGGAAAACTTCGTTTAAAAGGATTCTGTAAAAAAGGAAATCGTCTTTATAATTCGATTAATGCGATTGAAAACGTTGAAGAATATATTGAAAATGATTGTGCTTATGAATGTCCTTATTTTTTATTAGAAAAAGTCAAGAGTGATTCTTGATTTTTTTTGAAAAAGTGTTGACTTTAAAAAAAATTATGTAAAATAATATGCGCTTATCGATGAGGAGGGGATTTATGAATAATATCGATGAAAAATTTATTCAAATATTAGGGAGTATAAAATTTCCTAAAAATATTTCTTTTAATGGTGAAATTACTTTAAAAGATGATACGTTATTTAAAATTACTTTAAGAAAATGGTTAGAAAAACATCCAGAAAAATCAGTAGGAGAAGTTTTACTTTTATTAGAAAAGTATGGATTTGTTACATTAAATAGTTTAACTTTACAAGGTAATGAAAACCAAAAAGAAAGATTAGAACGAGAAAAAGAAAATTCTATATCAAATGTTCCAACGATGCATCAAAATTTTGATTTAGGCTTTGCAGTAATGGATATAAAAGAAACTAGGGCAGCAATGGATATAAATGAAAACACAGCGGCAAAAGAAGCAAAGTTAAACTATTGGAAAAGACACGGCAGAAAATAATGAGAGGTTGAATTTATGACTCGCATAATGGATAGAAAAGAAACTATGTCATAAAAAAACTCAACTAAAAAAATCAATATCATGATAAAAATTAATTCCTTATATGGAGTTAATTTTTTTTATTAAAATTATAAAAAAACAATTGACAGAGAAAACAAGATGTGTTAGTATAGATTCTACCTAAAGAAAAGGTGATCATATGCAAAAAGATTTAGAAGAATTAATTGAAGATTTAAACAAAAAAATGAAATTTTGGCAAAAAAAATTGTTAAATCAAAAAAAGAAATTAAAAAAAATACCATCGTTATCTTTACAAAATAAACTATCTATGAAAAAAAAGGAAAGAAGTTCTTGCTAAAAACGCAGAACTTTTTTTGTATAAAAAATTTTTTTTGATACAAATTAAGAATGTAGTCTGTATTAAGGGGATGTTTTTATGTTTTTAAAATTGAAAAAAACAATTTCCGCACTGCTTCTTTTTTTTATTATGCCGTGTTCCATCTTAGCTTATTCTGATTACATTATCGCTAGCGGAGAAAATATCGGAATCGAATTAAATGCCAAAGGCGTATTAATTATTGGAACTTATGAAGTAGAAAACAACGATTTAGCAAAACAATCTGGTTTACAAATCGGAGACATGATTACCAAAGTAGGAAACACGCCAGTAACTACGGTCGATGACATGGTAAGTAAAATTAATGATCAAGTTCAAAACAATGAAGTAAACATTACCTATCTAAGAAATGAACAAATAAAAAATACCACTTTAAAACTGTACAAAAGTAATGATGTGTACAAAACAGGCCTTTATGTAAAAGATCACATCATTGGTATCGGTACTCTAACCTTTATCGACCCAAATACAAAGTTATATGGTGCTTTAGGACACGAGATCATCGAGAAGAGTACAGGACAAATTTTAGAAATCAAAGATGGTAAAATTTTTGATTCAACCGTAACTGGCGTCGATAGTAGTAGCAATGGAACTCCTGGAGAAAAAAATGCAAGCTATGATAAAACAAAAGTTCAAGGAGATGTCAAAGAAAACACAACCCAAGGAATTTTTGGAACGTATCAAGAAGAAATTCATGGAGACTTATATAAAGTAGCAACCCCATCGGAAATCAAAGAAGGAAAAGCATACATTTATACCGTAACCGATGGAAACATACCAGAAAAATACGAAATAAACATTACCAAAATTAATCAAAGAAAACAAAAAAATAAAAACTTTGTTTTTGAAATTACCGATGAAAATTTACTAACAAGAACTGGAGGAATTGTTCAAGGAATGAGTGGTTCACCAATTATTCAAGACGACAAAATTATTGGAGCGGTAACCCATGTTGTAGTAGATAACCCAAAAAAAGGATACGGAATCTTTATTACCAACATGTTAGAAGAAGCAGAAAATTAGAGGAATTTCTCCTCTTTTTTTTCTTTGCTTCTTGTAACAAAAGAAAAAATATTATATACTTATACTAGTAAAGGTGTGGTTGGATGCTTAACATATTAGATTACACGTCAATTTGCGATAATGCAGCAACATTAGAAATGATTTATATTGTCAAAACCGTTTTAAATATCCTTAAAATCGCAGCACCCATTTTTTTGATCATTTTATCCATGCTTGATGTTGTTCGAATGGTAACCAATGCGAATATGGATCAAACAGCACAAAGTGGGAGAATTTTAAAACGAATGTTTTCCGCAGTTCTTATCTTTTTACTTGCTTCCATTATCGATTTAGTTTTTAATGTTGTAGGAATTCCAAGTCTTCCAAGTACCCAGTGCTGGAATGAAGCAACCAAAGAAACCGTCGAAGTATTAAAACAAGCAGAAAAAGAAGCAGAACTTGCGAAAGAAGAAGAACGGCTACAATCCGCAAAAGACAAAGAACAAGAAGAATACGAAAATCGATTTGAAGACTATGACGATGAACCAGGATATAACGCAAAATCCACGGCCCAAAAAGTTGTTGATTTTTCAAAACAATTTATTGGTGCACCTTATAATTATGGAGGACCTAGAGCTGTAGATAATCCGAATGCTATTTTTTCACCAGGAACCGATTGTTCTGGATTTATTTCTATTTTATATAAACACTTTGGATATGATGTCGGAACGTATACGGGAAATATGTGTTATATGGGAGAAAGAATAACAAGCATTGATGATTTAAAAGTCGGAGATATTTTATGCACAGGAGCAGCTCCAACCTATAGTCATGTCGTTATGTATGTTGGACGACTTAAGAATGGAGAAGGGGAAAGTAGTGGGGTTGCTGATGGAGTACCAGCCGTCATTCATGCCTCGAATTCCGCACCATTCCCTTCCGGAGGAGTAAAATATACTCCACTTAGCTCTTATAGCAATGCTCCAATGATTCGAAGACTGGTATAGAAAGGAAACCATATGGAAGATTTTTTTGCGATTTATAAAAAACAAATTTTTCTATTAGGCGTTTTAATTGCTGTGATCCTTCTTCTTACCGTGATCCAGTGGATAAAAGGAAAAGGAATGCAGAATAAAATTGTGACCAACAAAGATCTTGTCTATGATAATTTAGAACAAATGTCTTCTGTTGGAGAAAATAAAATTCCTTTTATTAATTTTAAAATGGATGGAATTACCGAAATCAATAACGAAATTGTAAACCTTTGTCTTCATGAAATTGTTGTCGAAAAACGAAACGTATCCTATACGTATGACACCGATAACAAAACCTATTTATCCGTTTTCATCCATAGCCAAGGAGTCTTAACCAATGGGATCCCATACGAAGATTTTTTCTTTACCTATAACTTTGACTTAAAAAAGAAAAAACAAATAACAGAAGAAGAACTCCTATCAAATTATCAAATAACAGAAGAAGAGGCAGAAGAAATCTATGAAAAACAACTATACGATTGGTATCAAGAAACGATAGAAGAAGGATTTTCTGATGGATATTGTGACTTTTCTTGTTACAAAGATGCCCATGTCAAAGAAGATAATGCTTCCTTCGTAAGAAAAGACGGAAATTTATACATGTATAAAGATTTTGATCGCTCCGCAGCAATGGGAGACGAAACCTTTTTTGAAGGAAAAGATTTAGGAGTAGCCTTAACCTAATCTTTTTT
>CALVWH010000109.1 GCA_944364705.1 uncultured Bacilli bacterium
GACACCCAAAGAACAAAAAAAGATTTAAAGAAGATCATTTTGATGCCTAATACGGAATTTTTAGCCGAAAGTGAGGTTCCACTTGAAAAGCAAAAACAAAAGTACTTAAATAAATTTACAAAAGTGGTAAATATTTCTTCTTATTTAGAAAATCCATATATTATTTTCCATAACTTTCATGATATTTCTGTTGGATATGAACATTTATGCGAAGAAATTGTTAATTACAATGAAAGCAACAACGTAAAAGATACCTATATGTTTTCTTTAGAAGATTGCATAAAGAAAAATTCTATTTATTTAAACCAATTTGATGATCAAATAAAACAAGTAGGGAAAATCTATCATTCAAAAGAATTATCTGCTTTACCAAAAGATAAAAAAGAAATGAATCATCAATTAAATCAATATTTAAAAGAAAAGAAAACCATTGTTTTATGTCTACAAAACCGGTATCATGTTAATAAATTATTAGACTATTTAGAAAATCCAAACGTAATTTTTACCAACGAATTCGATTTATATCCCGATAAAATTAATGTAATTGTCAAAAATATAACGTTTGGTTTTGCTTATGACTCTTTGGTTGTTTATGGAGAACGGGAAATCTTTCACCAAAAAGAAGAAACTCTTTATAAAACAAGATTTCGATATGGGAAAAAAATAAGAGATATTAGTAAACTTGAAGTAGGGGATTATGTTGTTCATTCCATGCATGGAATTGGAAAATATTTAGGAATTCGAACATTGAAAAAAAATAATTTAGAAAAAGATTATTTAATGATTGAATATAAAGATCATGATAAACTATACATTCCTGTAGAAAAAATCGAATTTCTTTCAAAATATTCAAGCAACGATGCCGTAGTTCCAAATTTAAGCAAGCTTGGAGGAACCGAATGGCAAAAAACAAAACTACGAGTAAAAAAGAAAATTGAAGATATTGCTTCGGACTTAATGAAGTTATATGCAGAAAGAGAACAAACCCAAGGATTTGCTTTTCTTGAAGATACCAAAGAACAATATGAATTTGAAAAGGAATTTCCATATCCTTTAACGGAAGACCAAGAAAAAGTAATCAAGGAAATAAAAAAAGATATGGAAAAACCAGTTCCTATGGACCGACTTCTTTGTGGTGATGTAGGTTATGGAAAAACAGAAGTTGCTTTTCGAGCGGTATTTAAAGCCATTATGTCAGGAAAACAAGCATTAATTCTTTGTCCAACAACGATCTTGTCTTCTCAGCACTATCAAAATGCAATCAAACGTTTTGAAAATTATCCTGTAAAAATAGCGTTATTAAATCGCTTTGTAACAGGAGCTAGATTAAAAAAAATCTTAGAAGAAATTTCTTCTGGATATGTTGATTTTGTAATTGGTACTCATAAAGCGTTAGGAAAAGAAATTCAATTTCATGATTTAGGATTACTGGTCATTGATGAAGAACAACGGTTTGGAGTAAAACATAAAGAAAAAATAAAACAATATAAAAACAATATCGATGTTTTAACGTTATCGGCTACTCCAATTCCAAGAACCTTACAAATGTCCATGGCAGGACTTCGAAGTTTATCTTTGATCGAAACACCACCAATGGATCGTTATCCTGTTCAAACATATGTTTTAGCAGAAAATAAACAAATTATCAAAGATGCAATTTATAAAGAACTTTCAAGAAATGGTCAAATCTTTTTCCTATATAATCATGTAGATTCGATTGAACAAAAAGTAGAGGAAATTCAAAAATTGGTTCCAGAAGCAAGAATTTTCTATGCCCATGGAAAAATGACCAAAGAACAATTAGAAGATGTTATGTATCGATTTATGGAAAAAGAGGCCGATATTTTAGTTTGTACAACGATTATTGAAACAGGAATTGATATCGCAAGTGCAAACACTTTATTAATTATGGATGCAGACCGGTTTGGATTATCGCAACTTTATCAAATTCGAGGTCGTGTTGGAAGAAGCAATAAAATTGCTTATTGCTATTTAATGTATGATCCAAGAAAAATTTTAACAGAAGTTGCCGTCAAACGGTTAAAAGTTATTAAAGAATTTACTGAATTAGGAAGTGGATTTTCGATTGCGATGAGAGACCTTTCCATTCGTGGAGCAGGAGATATTTTAGGAAAGGAACAATCTGGTTTTGTAGATTCGGTAGGAGTAGAGTTATTCTTACAAATGCTTAATGAAGAAGTAAATAAAATGCATGGAAAGAAAAAGGAAACTTCTAAAAAAGAAACCGCATTGATTGATGTTCAAACAACAATATCGGATGATTATGTTGCAGACGAAGATATAAAAATTGAAATCCATAAAAAGATTAATCAAATCAATAGTAAAGAAAAATTAAAAGAAATTCAAAAAGAGTTAGAAGATCGTTTTGGAAAAATCAATGAAGATATTAATATTTATATGCATGAAGAATTGTTTGAAAATATGGCTGCTCAGTTAAATATTACAAACATCAAACAAACAAAGACATTTATTGAAATGGAACTTCCAAAAGATCTTTTAGATCAATTAGATGGTCAAACCTTGTTTTTAAAGATTACACAATTATCAAGAAAAATAAGATTCCAGACAAAATTTAATCATTATTATCTTATTTTAGATTTTGTTAACTTAGATCGTCATTTTATTTATTATTTAATTGATCTTATGGATATTATAAAAGAGTGTATAAAAAAAGATTGAGGATTCATCAATCTTTTTAATTACTCATAATTTCTAAAATTGCTGGCAATACTTGTTTTTTACGAGACACGACATCTTGTTTATAAAAACCTTGTTTTTCTTCTTCAAACGCCATATTCATAATATGTTTAGCTTTTTCATTGTAAAAAAAGTAAGATCCATTATGGATAATATCCGTAACTACCAAGGTACATAAAGTATAGCCATTATTAAGAGAAATATCATCCAATAGTTGCAAATATTCTTGCACTTGATTTGTAATTTCCTTAATGTTTGTTGTGAAAATTTGACCAATCGCAATTTTTTCTTCTTTTACTGGGAAAACTTTGAAATCGTTATAAATAACTTCTTCTTTTGTCATTCCTTCTAAACTTGTTCCCGCATTGAACATTTTAAGTCCATATTCTTCATAATTTAAATTTAATTGCGTACTTAAAGCTTCTACAACTCGTTTATCAATATCGGTTGTTGTTGGGGATTTTAAAATTAAGGTATCCGATAAAATTCCCGATAACATAAGTCCAGCAATCTTTTTTGGAATCTCAATTTTATTTTCTTTATACATAAGAAAAATAATCGTATTGGTACTTCCAACTGGCATATTTCGAAAATTAATAGGCATGGTAGTAGCTACACTTCCAATATTATGGTGATCGACAATCCCCATAATTTCTGCTTCTTCTAATCCATAAATACTTTGATCATAAGAATTGTGATCCACTAAAATAACTTTTTTCTTTTTCTTTTCTCCTAAATCCGAAAGTCTTAAAATTCCAAGACAAGTATTTTCATGATCAATAACCGGATAATAACTAAATTTTGTTTTATTTGCATGATCGACAAAATCTGTAACAAAGTCGGTATCTTTCATACAAGTAACTGTTGTTTTTCTTATAATTGTAGAGATATAATTACATAAATTAATAATTTTTATTACTTTAAAAGAATCATATTTTGATTTAATGATGTTGACTTTGTTTTGTTTTGCTAATTCTAAATGTTCATCTTTTATCTTTGAATTTCCAGTAAGAATAATTAATTTTACATGACTTTGAATCGCATATTCGATTACACTATGTCGGTCTCCAATAATAAGAGCATTCTTTTCTCCCATTTTTACTTCCTCAATAATTCGAGTACTTTTATATGCACCAGCAATAATATCTAAACAGAACTCGTCATCAAACCTTAAAACTTCTTCTCCTTCAATGGTTGTTAAAATGTTATCATAAGATGTAAGCAATTGATTAAAATGTTCGGATATTTGATCTTTGGCAATATCTTTCATTCCAACAATTCCTTTAAATTTATTATTTTCATCAACAATTAAAGTTGTACTAATTCCATGATTTGTCATATTTTGAAAACCTTTTAAAATCGAATCTTTTTCATTATTATAATAGTTTCTTAAATAATTTAAATCTTTGATTTGCAATTTAACATTATCTAAAACGTCTGGTTTTTTTACATGAAAATAGTTTAAAACAAATTCTGTTTCTTTATTCGTATCACTTAAAATTCTTGCCTGTGTATGCATTCCTAATTGATTATATAAATATTCGAGAGAAAGGGCAGCACACACACTGTCGGTATCCGGTTTTAAATGTCCAAAAATAAATGTTTTCTCCATACACTCACCTCTCAGATAAAACATTATAACACATTTTTTTTATAAGATAAAGTATAAAAGAATTTAAAAACTCTCAAAATAAAAAAGAGAAATGAGGAAAAAACATGAAAAAAACGGGAATGATTCGAAGAATTGATGAATTAGGAAGAATTGTTTTGCCAAAAGAAATCCGAAAAAGTATGCATTTAAAAGTAAGTGATTATTTAGAAATTATTCTTGATCAAGATCGGATTATTTTAAAAAAATATTCCGAAGTTGGAAATATGAAAGAATTTGCAGACCTTTTAGTAAATTCGATTTATAAAGATTTAAAAAAAGAAATCATGATTACGGATAAAGATCATATTATTAGTTATGAAGGAAAAAATAAAAAACAATATTTAGGGAAACCGATTAGTAATAACCTTAGTGACCGAATTATGAAACGCCAAGATATTTTAGAAAAATACAAAAAAAAGATCTCGTTTGCTGAAGGAAAAACAGAAGAATGCAGTTATGGAATTTGTATTATTTTATCTGGTGGAATCGAAGTAGGATCCATTATTACATACGATGATCAACTAGGAATTGATGAAATGGATTATAAAATAATGAAAATAATTGCGAATTTTTTAGAAAAACAACTTGAACATGAATAAAAAAGTATGCTATAATTTAAGTGTTTCAAATACGAAGAAGGAAAGAAAAATAATTTCTTTTGCAAAGAGATCTTATGGTTGGTGAGAATAAGAGAAAAGAATTATTGGAAATGGTTCCGGAGTAGCATAAGCCGCAAAATTGCGTTATCAAATAAGTGTATAGAAATCTATAA
>CALVWH010000110.1 GCA_944364705.1 uncultured Bacilli bacterium
CAACCATTGTGAAAAATGCACCAGTTGAGATTGATTTTAAAGATATAAAATGTCAAGAAAAAAATGTAGAAAAAATAAAAAGCATTTATGAAGAGTTAGAATTTTATTCTTTTTTAAAAAAAGAACAAGAAGTAAAAAAAGAAATAAAAATTGATTATACGTATATTACCGATATGAAAGATTTGAAAGTAGAAGAACCGGTTGCGGTTTATTTAGAAATTTTAGGTAATAATTATCATAAAGCAAAAATTTTAGGACTTTCTGTTTATGGAAATCAGGTTCAAGCTTTTATTCCTTTTGAAGTTTTTAAAAAAGATCCAACTCCTTTATTACATGTTCAAAAATGGACCTACGATCAAAAAAAATTAGAAGTCTCTTTAAGACATCATGGAATTACGCTTTCGAATGTGACTTTTGATACGATGATTGCTGGCTATCTATTAGATTATAATACCAAAGAAGATATCGCTTATTTAGCAAACATTTTCCATTATGACTTTCCTTTTTATGATAATGTTTATGGAAAAACAAAGAAAGTAGAACCAGAAATGGAAGTCATTGCAAAGGGAGCAATTCAAAAAGCAAAATTTATTTTTGAGATAAAAAAAGTGTTTGAAAAACAGATTGAAGAAGAGAATTTGCACTATTTATTTTATGAAATTGAAATGAAGTTATCTCATGTTTTAGCGGATATGGAATATACAGGAGTTTATATTCAAAAAGAAGTTTTATTAGAGAGAAAAGAAGAAATTTTAAAGAAAATTCAAACCTTAAGTGAAGAAATTTATGAAATGGCTGGAACGGAATTTAACATATCTTCACCAAAACAATTAGGAGAAGTTTTATTTTTAAAAATGAATTTGCCAATTCCTGTAAAAAAGAAAACCGCTAATTATTCTACATCGGTCGATGTTTTAAATAAACTTAGAAATGTTCATCCGATCATTGATAAGATTTTAGATTATCGAATGTATACGAAATTAATGTCTACTTATGTTGATGGACTTTTAAATACCATTATGGAAGATGGAAAAATTCATACCATTTATACGCAAACGCTAACAAGAACTGGAAGGCTTTCTAGTATAGAACCAAATTTACAAAACATTCCAACTCGTTATGAAGAAGGGAAAAATATAAGAAAAGCGTTTATTCCTAGAGAGAATGCGGTTTTATTAAGTGCTGATTATTCGCAAATTGAACTTCGAATTTTAGCTTCTTTAGCCAACGTAGAATCTTTAATCGATGCTTTTAAAAGAGGAGAAGATATTCACCGGAAAACCGCAAGCGATATTTTTAAACTTCCTTTAGATCAAGTAGATTCGAAACATCGTAGAATCGCAAAAGCAGTAAATTTTGGAATTATTTATGGAATTAGTAGTTTTGGATTATCGGAAAATGTAGGAATTTCCCCAAAAGAAGCGAAAGAGTTTATCGATACCTATTTTAAAACCTATCCTGGAATCAAGGAATATATGGATCAAACCGTGAAACAAGCGTATGTGGATGGTTATGTAAAAACGCTTATGAACCGAAAGAGATTACTTCCGGAACTTAAAAATAAAAATTATTTGATTCGTAGTCAAGGAGAGAGAATGGCTTTAAATACTCCAGTTCAAGGGACAAGTGCAGATATTATTAAGAAAGCAATGATTGATATTTTTGAAGAATTTGAAAAACAAAATCTTAAAAGTAAAATGCTTTTACAAGTACACGATGAATTGATTTTTGATTTAGTGTTAGAGGAAAAAGAAAAAGTAATGCAGATTGTCAAAGAAAAAATGGAACATGCATATGATTTAAAAGTACCATTAAAAGTAGATATGGAATACGGAAAAAATTGGTATGATGCAAAGTGAGGAATGAAAAATGAAAATATTAGTAACTGGTGGATTAGGGTTTATTGGGAGCCATACCGTAGTAGAATTATTGAATCAAAATTATGAAGTAATTCTTGTGGATAATTTATATAATTCAAAATTAGAAGTTTATGAAAATATAAAAACTATTACTAAAAAAGTTCCGATTTTTTATCAAGGAGATGTTTGTGATCCTGACTTTCTGGAAATGATTTTTGAACGTCATAAAATGGATGCGATTATTCATTTTGCTGGTTATAAAGCGGTTGGAGAGTCTGTAAAAAAGCCTTTAGAATATTATGAAAATAATTTAGTTAGTACGATAAATTTGTGCAAAATGATGAAAAAATATGGTTGTAAAAATCTTGTGTTTTCTTCTAGTGCAACCGTTTATGGAAGTCCAAAAGAATTACCAATAATAGAAGATTTTCCTTTACAAACAACCAATCCTTATGGAACGACCAAGTTAGTAAACGAATGGATTTTAAAAGATTTTCATCATTCAGATCCTAGTTTTGGAATTATTCTTTTACGGTATTTTAATCCAATTGGTGCGCATGAAAGTGGTCTTTTAGGAGAAGATCCTAATGGGATTCCAAATAATTTAATGCCATACATTTTAAAAGTAGCAGACGGATCTCTTCCAAAATTAAATATTTTTGGAAACGATTATCCTACGAGAGATGGAACGGGTGTACGAGATTATATTCATGTTGTGGATTTAGCCAAAGGACATTTAAAAGCGATTGAAAAAATTTTAAAAGAGCCAATTTTTGATGTTTATAATTTAGGAACTGGAAAAGGATATAGTGTTCTTGAAGTTGTAAAGGCTTTTGAAGAAGCAAATCAAATAAAGATTCCATATGAAATAAAAGAGAGAAGAGAAGGTGATGTTGCAGAATGTTATGCGGATGTTTCTCATGCTTTCGAGGATCTTCACTTTCAAGCAGAAAAGGATTTAAAGCAAATGTGTAAAGATGCTTATCGGTATAATCAAAGGAAAAAAGAAAGAAAATGAAGCAAGTTACCAAAGTTATGCTTGTTAGTGTAGTCATCAATATTTTCTTAGCAATTATGAAAGTACTTGGTGGCTTTTTCTGTTCATCAAGAGCTTTGATTGCGGATGGAATTCATTCTTTTAGTGATCTTACGACGGATTTTTTTGCGATTATTGGAAATGCTTTGTCTCAAAAACCAGCGGATAAAAAACATCCTTATGGACATGGAAAAATTGAATATGTAACTAGTATTTTGATTGGTTTTTTAATTTTATTTGTTGGTTTTCGTGTTATTTATGATTCTTCCAAAAGTACTGCTTCTTTTCCAAGTGTTTGGGTTTGTGCGATTAGTTTGTGTGCAATTATATTAAAATTGTTTTTATCTTCTTATATTATAAGTCAAGGAAAAAGTCTAAAGAATAATATTTTAATTGCAAGTGGAAAAGAATCTAGAAGTGATGTTATCAGTTCTTTTATTGTTTTTTTATCTTCTTTACTTGTTCAACTTTCTCCATGGATTCCTATTTTGAAATACAGTGATAAAATTGCTAGTATTCTTGTTGGTTTATTGATTGTTCGTATTGGCTTTTTTGTTGTAAAAGAAAATATGAGTATTCTTTTAGGTGAGCAAGAAACGGATGAAGTTTATTTAAACAAATTAAAAGAAGTAATTTTATCAGAAAAAGGAATTTATCATATTCAAAGTTTAATATTATTGAAATTTGGGCATCTTTATAAAGTTACTTTAACGGTTGGTATGGATGGAAATATGAAGTTAAAGAGTGCTCATAAAATTGTTGATCAATTAGAAGAGAAAATGAAAGAGTTTGATTCGAAAATTGGTTATGTTACGGTTCATATGGAGCCGATAGAAAAAGAAATGAAAAAGTGATGATAAAAAAATGATAGAAACCTTTGGTTATTTACAATTTTTGGAAAATTGTAAATAGTGCTAGCTTATCGGAAAGAAAAATGTTATAATGTTTATGATTGGAGGCTAGTTGAATGGAATACGCTGAATTATTAAATCATTACCAAAAATTAGAAGATGAAACTTTAAAATTATGGAGGTCTCTTTGACCCTGAAAATGCAAAAGAAAAAATAAAAGAATTAGAACAAAAAACTTTAGAACCTGATTTTTGGGAAGATCAGAAAAAAAGTAAACAAACCTTTGATGAATTAAACACCTTAAAAAATAAAGTAGAAAAAGTAGAAACATTAAAAAACAAAATTCAAAACAATATAGAACTTTTAACGATGATGAAAGAAGAAAATGATTTGTCTATGTTATCTTTATTAGAAAAAGATCTTTTTTCTTTTAAAGAAAAATTAAAACAAGCAAATTATTTATG
>CALVWH010000111.1 GCA_944364705.1 uncultured Bacilli bacterium
CCATCGTATCTATGATTCGTTTCGAAGTTGGAGAAGGTATGGAGAAAAAAGAAGAAAATTTTGCTGAAGAAGTTATGAGTCAAGTAAACAGTGTAAACTAGAAAGATTTTCTTTCTTTTTTTTTATGATATAATTGTTCAAGATAGGAGAGGACGTTCATGGAAGAAAAAAAAGAACTTATGGAGAAAAAGAAAAATGTGTTCATTCTTTTCTTTGTTCTTCTTTTGATTTTGATTTTCATTGTTCTTTTTCTTTATAGTAAAGTAGAGAAAGAAGAAAAAAAGGATCCGATTGATCTTGATCAAGATCCGGTGGTAGAAGAAAGTGAAAGCAATACCAAGATTTTAGAAAAATATCGTCTTTTAAATATTTTTAATACGTATGGAAATATGGAATATGGTTTCTTTTATAAACAAGATCATTTAACGAAAGATCAAATTCCAGATTCTGTTAAGATTGTCGTTGCTTTACATAAAATTTTAAATTCTTATGATTTATCTTCTCCCATTACGATTCAAAAATCTTTGGTAGAAAAAGAAGTTTATGATTTTTTTAATACGGAAGTTACTCATCAAAATGTAGAAGTTTATGGATATTCTTTTGTATTTGAAAATGATCAATATGTAAAAAAAGAAGCAAAACCAAGTGATACAAGCAAAAGGATTGCTACTAGATTATCAAAAATTTATGAAAAAGATTCCGTTTATTATATAGAAGAAAAAGTTGCTTATTTGGTTTATAAAAACGATACGTATTATTTATATGATCATTTAGATGAAGAAGAAAGTCATTTTATTGATACGGTTTCTTTGAAAAATTTTGATGAATTTAATCTTTTAGATTATCAAGATCAATTACCAACGTATCAAATACAATATAAAAAAATAACGGATAATAAATATATGTTTTCTGAAATAAACCGTTTATCATAAAAATTTTTATTCATGTTTGTCAAAGATTTCTTTGACTTTTTTTTCTTGTGTTTTTTTAAAAGCAAGTGTATAATAGAAATACTTTTGAGAGTGATGTGGGAAAATTTATGAAAGTAGAAAAGGATTTAAAATACCGAGAAGCTTTAGAATTATGGTTAAAAGAGCATCTAGGAAAGACGGTTAATGATGTTCCTTCGAATGAAGTTGTGGTTTTAGAATCTGGAGAACTTGTAAATTTAGGAAAAAGACTTTCAAATATAAAACAAATATTAAAAGGAAAAATAAAAGGAAATTTTTCCGAAGAACAATATGCTTATTGGGTTACCGAGAAAGGACTTTCGATAGAAAAGAAATTCAAAATGCAAGAAAAAAAATTCCGAGAAGCTTTAGAATTATGGTTAAAAGCCCATCCAGGAAAAACAATTAATGATGTTTCAACAAGAGAAGTTGTTGTTTTAAAATCTGGAGAACTTGTAAATTTAGGTATGAGGATTTCAACGATAAAGCAAATATTAAAAGGAACAAACAAAGGAGAATTTTCTGAAGAACAATATACGTATTGGGTTACTGAAAAAGGACTTTCGATAAAAAATCAAAGAGAAAAAAAGTCTCAAATGCAAGAAAAAAAATTCCGAAAAGCTTTAGAAATTTGGTTAAAAGATCATCCAGGGAAGACCGTAAATGATGTTCCTTGGAATGAAGTTGTTGTTTTAAAATCTGGAGGACTTGTAAATTTAGGAATGAAAATTTCGTCGATAAAGCAAATATTAAGAGGAAAACAAAAAGGAGAATTTTCTGAAGAGCAATATATGTATTGGGTTACTGAGAAAGGACTTTCGATAGAAAAAAAATCCCAAATGCAAGAAAAAAAATTCCGAGAAGCTTTAGAATTATGGTTAAAAGCCCATCCAGGAAAAACAATTAATGATGTTTCAGCAAGAAAAGTTGTGGTTTTAGAATCTGGAGAACTTGTAAATTTAGGAATGAGAATTTCAACGATAAAGCAAATATTAAGAGGAAAACAAAAAGGAGAATTTTCTGAAGAACAATATACGTATTGGGTTACTGAAAAAGGACTTTCGATAAAAAATCAAAGAGAAAAAAAATCCCAAATGCAAGAGAGAAAATTTCGGGAAGCTTTAGAATTGTGGTTAAAAGACCATCCAGGAAAGACGGTTAATGATGTTCCTCGGAATGAAGTTGTGGTTTTAGAATCTGGAGAACTTGTAAATTTAGGAATGAGAATTTCAAATATAAAACAAATATTAAGAGGAACAAGCAAAAGTATGTTAATAGAAGATCAATATGACTATTGGATTGAAAAACAAGGCCTTTCTCTTCAAGTGCGAAAAGAAGAAATTATCCTTGATAAAGAAACCGAGCAAAAAAGACTTGCTTGTTTAAAATCTTTAAAAGAAAAAAGAAAAGCCAAAAAAAGAAAAGAACCAACCGTAGAAGAAATTTTAAAAAACTTTCAAGTAAAAGAAGATACGTTATCTTCTTATTTAGAAAAAACAAAAGAAAATCGAAAGCCTCAAAGCCAAATTCTAAAAAAAGACGGAGAAACGTTAAAACGATACTGTGTTCGAAATGGTTATAATTATGAAGTAATCAAAAGAGCTATAAAACTTCAAGAATTTTGTCCTTACGATACGTTAGAACAATTAATTAACCGAAGCATTTTATCTTATCAAAAGTATGGACAAAAAGAACCATCTACTTGGGTATATGAAAAATATGGAAAACTAGTAAAACATATCTTATTATATTTACATTTAGATAGTAATGTAATTTTAAAAAATATGAGCGAATATATTCTTTCATTAGAAGAAGCGATAAGACATGAAGTATTTCGAGTAAATGTAGAGAAAAAAGAAAATGCCTGGTTAGAAGAATTATATAACTACTTAATCGAAGAATTAGATGAACAAGATAAACAGATCGAAGAAACGATCAGTCAAACTTTTTATAACTTAGTAAAAGAATA
>CALVWH010000112.1 GCA_944364705.1 uncultured Bacilli bacterium
CTGTTCTACTTGCAAACTTTGTTACATTAAATCAAAAAACGAAGAAAATTTTAGATATCGGAACTGGGAATGCCCCCATTCCTTTGATTTTAAGTAAAAAAACAAAGGCACAAATTACTGGTATTGAAATTCAAGAAAAAAGTTATGCTTTGGCAAAAGAATCCGTAGAATATAACCATTTGCAAAATCAAATAAACATAATCTTTAAAGATGTTAAAGAATATTACAAAGAAGAAGAAAGTGATCAGTTTGATTGCATTGTCTGTAATCCACCGTTCTTTCGATTAAAAACAACATCACGAATTAATGACAAAGAAGAAAAAACAATTGCAAGACACGAAAAAACATTAACCTTAGAAGAAATTTTCCAAATATCAAAAAAATTACTAAAAAATAATGGAAGAATCGCAATCGTTCATCGTGTCGAACGATTAATCGATATTATTTGTATCATGAAACAAAACAACATTGAACCAAAAAAAGTACAATTTGTTTATCCAAAAAAAGACAAAGAAGCAAAAATATTATTAATTGAAGGAACAAAAAATGGAAATCCAGGACTTAAAATTTTACCTCCTATCTATGCACATGAAGAAAATGGAGAATATACAAAAACAATTCTTTCTTATTTCCAGTAAAAGAAACAAAATCTTTCTTTTTTTTTACTAAATTTTATAAAAAAAATATAAATTATTTACAAGAACTTAGGTTCTTGATATACTTAATACGTTAAATATGAATGAAAACGTTTTCTTACAAACATTTGAAATGGAGGAATTTTTATGTCACAAAAAAGTTATGATGAAAAAAATGCCTTATATTTGATTCCAACCCCAATTGGAAATTTACAAGATCTGACGTATCGAATTGTCGAAACTTTAAAAAAAGTAGATGTTATTTTCTCAGAAGATACTAGGGTTACTTCAGAATTATTAAAGTATTTGGACATAAAAAAAACTTTAATTTCAAGTCATCAATATAACGAAGAAGAAAACATAAAAAAAGCAAAAAAATTATTAGAAGAAGGAAAAAATGTTGGAATTGTAACCGATCGTGGAACTCCTTGTATCAGTGATCCAGGATATCTTATAACAAAAGAGATACTTCATCTTGGATACAAAGTCATTGCCTTACCAGGACCAACGGCTTTTGTTCCAGCATTGATTTCTTCCGGATTACCAACACAACCCTTTTATTTTCAAGGATTTTTAAACAGTAAGGAAACAAAAAGAAAAAAAGAATTAGAATCTTTAAAATATCTATCGGCAACCCTTATTTTTTATGAAGCACCTCACCGAATCGTAGATACTTTAAACGACATAAAAGAAATCATGGGAAATCGGCAAATAAGTATTTCCCGGGAAATATCAAAACGGTACGAAGAAGTTTATCGTGGAACCATTGAGACAGTATTAGAAGAAATTAAAAATGCCAAAGGAGAAATGGTAATTATTGTCGATGGAAATTACGAAGAAAAAAATTATGACCATCTCACACTCATTGAACACGTAAATTTATACATACGAGAAGGAAAAGACAAAAAAGAAGCGATGAAGTTAGTAGCCAAAGAACGAAAAATCAGTAAAAATGAAGTTTATAAAGCATATTTAGAAAAGGAGTGATCGAATGCAATTAATTGTAGGACTTGGAAATCCAGGAAAAACTTATGAAAAAACAAGACATAACATTGGTTTTATGATGCTAGATTCCTTTGCAAACTCTTTAAATATCACGTTTGATAAAAGAAAGTTTGATGGAATTTATACAAAAACAAAAATCGGAGAAGAAGAAATCATTCTTTTAAAACCACAAAAATATATGAATTTATCTGGAGAAGTTGTTTCTTCTTTCGTGAATTTTTTCAAAATTCCAACGGAAAACATTTTAATTATTAGCGATGATTTAGATATGCCAACTGGCAAAATAAAATTAAAAGCAAAAGGATCTTCTGGTGGACATAATGGATTAAAAAATATTGAAATGCATTTAAAAACACCAAATTATAAACGTTTAAAAATAGGAATTTCCAATAATAAAACCTTTGATACCAAAGATTATGTTTTAGGAACTTTTTCCAAAGAAGAATTACAAAAAATACAAGAAGTAGAAGAAAAAATTCCAGATATAATCAAAGATTATTTAACGTTATCATTCGATCAATTGATGACCAAATATAATAGAAAGTAAATACAAAAATTTGTATTTTTTTGCATTGGAGGGAAAAAAATGTTTGAGCATTTTTTTGAAAACGAAACAAAAGAACAATTAACTGGTTTAACCAATGAAATGCAAGCAATTTTTGCTTCTCAAAAGCAAAAAGAAAAACCAGTTGTTTTTGTGACCAATTCTTTATATGAAGCCAATGTTTTTTATAATGCTTTAAAAAATTATTCTTCTTCTGTTTATCTATTTCCTATGGATGATTTTTTAACCAGCGAAGCTCTAGCAATTTCTCCAGATTTAAAATATACCAGATTAGAAACTTTAAATGCAATTTTAAAAGAAAATAGACCCCTTGTTGTTACCAACTTAATGGGATTTTTAAGATACTTACCAACCAGATCTTTATATGAAAACAAAATAATTACCTTAGAAGAAAACCAAGAAATTTCTATGAAATCTTTCATTACAAAGTTAATGGATTTAGGATATTCTAGAGAATCTTTAGTAAATAAAACAGGAGAATTTGCGGTTCGTGGATTTGTATTAGATATTTTTCCAGTTAGTGAAGAATTTCCAATTCGAATAGAATTTTGGGGAGATACTATTGATCAAATAAAAGAATTTGATGTAGATACTCAAAGAACAAAAAAACAGTTAAAAAAAATCATTTTAATGCCTAATACCCAATATTTTGCTATTCATATGCAACCTCACTTTCCGCTAAAAATTCCTTATTAGGCATTAAAA
>CALVWH010000113.1 GCA_944364705.1 uncultured Bacilli bacterium
ATGATATTTTCTTTTCGCTTTCAGAAATAAAAATAAAATTTTCATCATTCAATCCAAGCTTTGACAATATTTTGGCAACAATCCCATATCCTCTACAATCATCAAAATTTCTATTTCCTAGCAACAATCTTTGAGCATCATCTCTGTTTTTAGTACCAATATATTCACCATTAACATTCCTTCCAGAAACCTGCAATTCCAACTCTTGTAACTTATAATGCAATCCCCAACCTTGCCCTTCTTGAGGAAGATGAATAAAAATTCCTTCATTTTCAGCAATAGTCTTTATGGCATTAATTCGTTGAGCCTCACAATCGCAATGCGTATCGCCATACATCCCAAGTAAGCACTCACATTGAATCCTTAGGGAAATATCTTTTTTATGAAACATCTTTTTTATTTCTGAAAAATAATCAATATTCGACTTCGTTTGAAAATTATCAATTTGCTTATTTTTAATTAAAAGTAAAACATTTTCATTAGTTAAACCATACTCATTAATTTCGTTTGAATCAGCTTTATAACAAACCGTTAAAACCTTACCCTTAAATAAGCTATTATCTTGTTGTAAATAAAATGAAAATTTATCATTCATAGTACACCACTCCATAAAATTAATTACTTTAATCATAACATTATCGTTTTTATTTGTAAACACATCGAAAAAATCTAATATAATTGAAAAACATTATTTTATTTAATAATATTCAAAAAACACAATATAATATTAATTGCACTTTTTCTTATTATTATGATTTTTTTACTTCAAATTAACATATATAACAACAAACCCTCAATAGTCTAATTTAATAATATTATTTATTTTTTCTAAATTATTAATTAACGAGATTTTAAAATAACTAAATTTATTTGTAATGAAATTACCATTTTCATCAAGGCCTTTATTCTCTTCCCACTTTTCCACAATATAATTGCAAACTCTAGCAACATCATAATAATCATATTCATTTAATATCTCTTCTAATAATCTTTGATATTTTGGTATGTCAAAATTATCTTTATTTATAAATTTTCTATCAATTAATGCTTTTATCAATGAACTTTCCTGTTTATCATATTTATCTTTGTTATTAGTATTTTGTTTATTAGTATTTATTTGTAGGTCATTTTCCATATTCCGTTTCTCCACATCTCCTTTTTGGGTATCTGGTTTTTCAAATATGTGATATTCATATTCATACTGTCCATTTGGTTTTCTAACCTGATTAATAACTAAATAGTCATTTTCTTTTAATTCCTCTAAAATATTTCTAATTGCTTTAATACTTTCTTTGCTAACAGCTACCAGCCCATTAATAGAATAATCCCAGTCATCTGGTAGACTTAACATAAATGAAAGCAACCCTTTGGCTTTATATGATAATCTTATATCTCTTAAATGATAATTAGACATAACTGTATAATTAGTATTTTTTTCTATTCTAAATACTGACATTTATTATTTTACCTCCTTATTACGCCCTTAAAAATCACGCAATAAGTAAATAATTAAGTAATTTTAATGAGATTTAAACTCACATAATAGCTTATTCTATAAGGAAAAGTAACAACTAATAAATAACTGCTTTCTCCCTTATTCTCCACCAGATTGATAGTTACTCAAACTTATAAAAGTTTGAGTTTTTTTATGTATTTATTTTTTATTTTGGCATATATATAAAAGGTCTTGTCGTACATAAAAAAGTACGTTATAATGTGATTAAGGTGAAGAATATGAATACTATAAATATAACGAATGCAAGACAAAATTTATTTCAATTAGTTTCTGACGTAAATAAAGGATTTAATCCAGTCACTATAATTAATAATAAAGGTGAAAATGCTTATTGTTATCAGAAAGTGATTGGAGAGATATAGAAGAAACGATATATTTAAATTCTATACCTGGATTTGTGGAGTCTATCAATGAAGCTAGAAAAGAAGATAAAAATAATTGTAATGTTTATAAAAAGGGTGAAGAATGGTAGAATATAAAATAATATTTTCTAAATTAGCTGATAAAGATAAAAAATTACTAAAGCAAGCCGGGCTTGAAAATAAAACAAAAGAACTATTAGACTTAATAGCAATAAATCCTTATCAAACACCACCAACATATGAAAAGTTAAAAGGAAACTTAAATGGATTTTGTTCTAGAAGAATAAGTTATCAACATAGATTAGTATATGAAATAGACGAGAACAATAAAGAAATATTTATTTTGAGAATGTGGACATATTATGATAAATTATGATATCTTTTTAGAAATTAGCATAAAAAATTTCCAAACGTGTACCGCTATGGCACCATTTAGAAATCTGTTCGAGCGATTCGAACTTAATATAAATTAAAGAACTTGTCAAAGTTTTTTTTTTATGGTATTATTAGTATGTAAGCAAGAAGACTTGCATATAATAAAAAAGAGGAACATTCGATTTTGCAAGTGAATGTCGCCTCTAATTTAATGGATTTGACACTCTATCAATGCTGAAGAGTGTCTATTTTTTTATTGCTAGCACCAGTAAGGTAGAAAGTAACAAAATGATAGCAATGAGCTTTAGAACTTTTATTATAAAAGTCTTAGTTTTCATCTTTATCTACCTCCTTTTCTTCTTAAGATTGGAGGGCGACACTCACATCAAATGTTCCTGTTAAAATTATATTATAAGGGAATTTATAAAACAAGCGAACAGATGAAATTTTTTTCTATTTACCGGTAATTTTGATGTTTGCGACCAAATGCCTAAGAGGTTGAATATTTTATATAACAAAATATAAAAAGATATCGTACAATATATAGAATTCAGGAAAAAATTTAGAACTCTATAAGTAATTTTTTTATACGATGTGCAAAAGAAAATAAAATTGCTGATATAGATGTTTTAAATTTTAAAGTTGTACGATTATGCATTCAACTTGTAACTAGTATAGCATGAGTTCGTACTTGTCAAAAGTCCCTTTTTATGATATTATTAGTATGTAAGCAAGAAAACTTGCATATAATAAAAAAGGGAAATACTTAACTTTTACACGTTGAGTACTTACCCAAAGTTAATTGTTTAAGTACTTAATCTATTGCAGATTGAGTACTATTTTTTTATACATAGAATCATAATGAGACTATTAATAAAATGATAATTAGTATTAGAAATGAGATTAGTAAATCTTTTTTCTTCATAAATATCAAGCCTCCTTCTATAGAAGTTGGCAAGTACTCAGCAGTTAGTATCCCTGTATTTAATTATACTGTTTGTATAATAATTAAACAAGCGAACAGATGAAAATTTTTTTCTATTTACCGGTAATTTTGATGTTTGTGGCCAAATGCCTAAGAGGCTAAATATTTTGACATAACAAAATATAAAAAGATATCGTACAATATTATTCATAGGTGAATTATATAGAATTTAGGAAGAAATTTAGAACTCTATGAAGTAAATTTTTTTATATAATATGCAAAAGAAAATTGCTGATATGGATATTTTAAAAACGAAGAACAAAAACAAAATAAGATTAACAAAAGTTGCAACGTCTACGTTATTTGTACTATTTATATAATTTAATCGTTGAAATTCAACGTTTTTTTTCGTTTGTAATAAAAAAATGATTGTCCTTGGAAAAAATGTGCTATAATATCTCTTACTGGAGGATCTTTATGAACGTAAAAGAAGAATTAAAAAAATTAAAAGAAAAATTACAAAAAAAACAATCTATTCAAAATGAAATAAAACCAAAACAAATACATAATTTATCATGTGATACCAATAAAAAAATTCAAACCCTTGATGAAAAATTAGAAGAATTTATTACGAAATATGAACATCGTTTTTTATTTGATCGACAACCTTCGGATAAAATCGAAGAAAAAATAAGAAACTTTATTGATAAAATGGCCGTTTGGTATGAACTACGGTATCCAGACTTTTCCGTTTATCCAAAAATAAATAAAAAAAATAATGAAATCTTTAAAGATAATGAATATATATTCAATTCTTTGGATTCCCAAAAAAAAATAGAAACTCTTGATTGGGGAGAATTTTATAATACCAAAGCTTTTATTCAGTCTTTATCGAAAGAAGAAAGAGCTTTTCTTATAAGACCAAAATATCCTTATTCCTGTGAAATTTACATCAATGGAGAAATAAAACATTACCATTTAACTTCCAAAGGCTATGTATTAAATCAAGAAGATTCCGATAAAATTGTCATACAAAATAAAAAAGGACAAACCTTTTCCTTTTCCCATATTCACATAAAAGAATTCTTAAATATTTTAAAAAGTAGAGAGTTTGATTTGTCTTTTCCAGATGTCCAAGCGATAGAAAATATGATTCGTGATTACGAATACCACAGCATGTTTAAAGAAGAATTGCTTGACTTTGTTATGTACCAAATTATGAAAAGAGGAGAAGATCGAATTGGACCTCGTAGAGCTTTCTTGTTTGCCAAAGAATTCCACCGAGATCTTCAATTTCCTATGATGTATGGAATTGATGAGACAGATCCATACTTAAAAGATTTTATCCATGAATATTTAAAAGCAGGTGGATCAAAAGATCTTATTTGTTATACCGAATATTTTTAACGAAATTCTTGCAAAAAAATGATTTCTTTGCAAGAAATTATGAAAAACCTAAAAGCCTATACTCCAGAAGAAAAAGAATTGATTCAAAGACTTGTTAATACTTTAACTTCGAAACTTCAAAAAGAAGAAGTAGTAAAACAATTAAGAATCCAAAGAAATTTAGAGAAAAGGAAAAAATAGAAAGGAAATTCTTATGACAGAAGGTAACTTAGATAAAATAATAAAAAAAATATATCAACAAAAAGTAGAATGGATTAAAGAAAAAAATAGAAAATTAGAAAGTGAATATTTTGATAAACAAAAAAATCTTCCTTATGCAGATTCTTTATATGAAGAAGGAGGATATGAAGGGGTTTTTAACGAATTAAAACAACTTTCAGAAAATTCTAAATTTACAGAATATATTTTTGAAATTATGAAAACTTTATTGTTTTCCCCTGCTTATGATTATATGTTTAAACAAAAACTAAAAGCCGATATTTTTGTATCAGAACCAGTACATTCTTTTATTTATCCGATGTACGAACAAAAAGTCAAACAAAGCTATAATGAAGTTTCTGTTATGAAAGAAAATCCAAATTTAGAAAAAAATCTTGGTGCTATTGAAAAAGAAGCAAATATATATATGGAAGTATCTTCTCTTTTATACCTTTTATATTCTTCCGATTTTATGTTTCCAGAAGGTTGGGAAAACCTTTATCTAGGAACCAATCAAGAACTTTTACAAATTTTAAAAACATCCAATCGAACCATTGGAGAATTTTTAGAAGAACTTGTGAACTTTAAATGTGATCTTTTTTTACAAATCTTGAATCAAAATTCAAAAGAGTATTTACAAAAAGTAGAAAAACTTAGAATCCAAAAACAAAAAGAAGTAAAAGAACATGCTTTAGTAAATTTTCCATTAACTTATTTCTATGATCATACGCTCCAAGACTTTTTCGAAGATCGATATCAATACTCAACCATCAACAAACCTTCTTCTTTGCAAAAGAAAAAAATTATTATTTAAGAAAGTGAGAAAAAAATATGACATTAAATATTCCAGAAAGATTTTATGGATCTATAAAAAATAGCATTGTTGATTTCCCTTGGATCTCTTGTAACTATCTTACGGATAAAAATGAAAAAAAAGAAGCATTAAAACAAACCGAATTAGGAAAAAAACGAATGGTTCTTGAAGACTGTCAAATAACAAAATTAGTTTATGACTCTACATTTGTTTATTATGATTGTCGGTATGAGGACAAAGAAAAACAAAAACAATACCGGCAAATTACGGTAAAAGATCAAGAAGGAAACACAAAAATTAATCTTTGTACTTCTTCTAGGTGTTTTTCTTTAGAATCTTTATTTATGGATAATAAAGAATGTGATCGTTTATCCAAAGAAAAACCATTGAAAGAAGAAATCATAGATATGGAATTGTTCGATGAAACGAATGGATTTTCTTTTACTGCTCAAAGATATCAAAACAAAGATAATGTATTCGTTGAAAAAATAAAACCACATTATTTATCTGAAAACAATCCTTATAGCTTTTCAAAACAGTTTCAAAATCTATGTCAAAGCATTCACCCAATTGAAATTCAATATAGACAAAAAATACCAGTATATGTTTGCTATAAGGAAGGAAAAGATAAAATGCAGACTCTTTCCTTTGATCAGGTTGCTGAATGTGTAGATTTTATGCTTCAAGATATGGACT
>CALVWH010000114.1 GCA_944364705.1 uncultured Bacilli bacterium
AAAGAATAAGTAGGGTCGCGACGATCCGATATTGGTCTATGGAGAAGTCAAAGATTTCAAAGAAGTAGAAAAAGCTTACCGCGAGGTAAGCTATGTCAAAATTTATTTTGACTTTTGTTCTATGATTTATTATGAAAACATTAAAGTTGATGGTTCAAGGATTTTTGATTGGTATTGGTAAAATTATTCCTGGAGTTAGTGGTTCTATGATTGCGATTTCTTTTGGGTTATATGACCGGGGAGTAGAGGCACTTAGTCATATGTTTTGTAAGAAAAATTTTTTGTTTTTATGTAAAACAGGTTTTGGTCTTCTTCTTGCTTTATGTTTTTTTAGTCGTTTTCTTCTTTTCTTTTTTCATCAATATCCTTTTTATACGATGTTTTTTTTCTTAGGAATGATTTCTAGTAGTGTTTTTGAAAGTGCAAAAGACGGAAAGTTTGAAAAAAAACACTTGTGGAAAACTTTTTTTGTTTTTCTTTTGTCCTATGTTTTTACCACTTTTCCACAGGAAAAAATTTTTTCGGTTACGTTACATCCTTTTTTTCTATTTTTTGTTGGGTTTATTGAAGCCTTTACGATGATTATTCCTGGGATTAGTGGGACGGCAATTTTGATGTGTCTTGGAGCTTATTCTTTTGTTTTACAGTCTTTTCAAAATCTTTTTTCTTTTTCTTATTTTCTTGAAAATTTTATTCCTTTGTGTTTTTTCTGGTCTGGTATTTTTCTTGGAACGATTTTGACAACGAAAGTTTTATATTCTTATATGAAAAGAAAAAAAGAAGGTTTTCATTCCATGATTTTTGGATTTGTTCTTTTTTCTTTCTATTATCTTTTAAAACAAACTTTACAGGTGCCACATACCTTTTGGGATCTTATTCTTTCTCTTTTTCTTTTTGGCGTTAGTAGTTTTCTTTCTTTGCGTTTTCAGAAATAATCATATTTTTTAAGGAGAAACATATAGTAAGTTAGGAGGATTTCTATGGAAAAAAAATTACCAAAAGTATTTGTAAATAAAATTGATAAACCACTTACGAATAATAAGAGTGTCTTTTATAGTGAAAAAGAAAGGGACCAAATGGTGGCGTCAAAACCAGAAAAGAAAAAAAGTGAAAAAAGTATGTATTGGCAGTTACAAGATCTTTTCCGTGATGTTCCATTTATTTACCGAAAAGAAGTTAGTATTACGTTAAAAGATAAAGTTCTTCATACAAAAATTGCTAGTTATAATCAAACATACTTGCTGACACTAGATAATACAAAAATTATGTTAAATGATATTGTTTCGATTGAAAAAAAAGAATAGAAAAAACCTATCGCGGATAGGTTTTTTTGTTATATATTTTCCGTATCAGATGGTTTCCAATTTTTTTGTTCTTTTCGTAATTGGGAAGGCTTGTCTTTTTTTAAGCCAGTAATATTTACTCCGACTGCTTCTAGCATTGATAATAATTTATCCGTAACTTCGATCATACCATTTTGGATTTTATTACGGACATCGGTTAAAATTTTAATTTTTTCTCGAGTTGACATAGAAACCTCCTTTATTTCTTATAGTATATCATAAAAAAACGCGAAATTTTTTTCTTTTTGGAAAGGTTTACATTTTTTTGTAAAGAAAAAAAGAGTTTTCACTCTTATAGGAAAATAAGAACGAGCATACCAACGATAAAGCAGTATCCAACGAAATATCCAAGTTTTCCTTTTTTAACAACATTTTGGAACCATTTGGTAGCAAAGAAAGTAACAATACCAGCAACAAAGAAAGCAGCGATGTAGCATCCCATTAGACTGGAACTAATTGGACTAGTCACTAAGTCTTTTACGCCAAGAATCATGGTTGCAACAGAAATTGGAAGATAAAGCATAAAAGAAAATTTAAAAGCAACTTCTCGTTTTAATTTTAATAACATTCCACCAACTAAGGTAGCACCACTTCGGCTAATTCCTGGAAGAAGAGCAACCGCTTGGAATAAACCAATGATAAGAGCATCTTTATATGTTATTTGTTTTTCGGATTTCATACCTTTAAAGTCTTTAATTAAAAATAGAAAGAAAGACGTTACTAAAAGAGAAAATCCAACAAGTTTAATGCTTGTTAAATGAGTTTCAATAAAATCTTTGAATATAAGTCCTAAAAGTCCTGCAGGAATGGTTCCAAGAACAATACATAAACAATATTTGAAATTGGATTCGTATTTTTTTTGTTTTGTTTTTAGATAAGCAAAGAAATCTTTAATTAATTTTATAATATCTTTTCGAAAGAAAATAACAATCGCTAGAAAACTACCAAAATTTGTAATAATTTCAAAGTTTAAATCTTGTGGAAAATTACTTCCTAAAAGTTCTTTAAAAATTTGAATATGACCACTAGAAGATACGGGAATCGGTTCTGTAAATCCTTGTACAATTCCTAAAATAATATATTTTATAAGTTCCATTTTTATCACCTTAGTTCATTATATACTATTTTTAAAATATAATAAATAAAAAAATAAAAATTTAATAAAATTTATTAAGGTGTTTTTATGAAATGGTTTCTTTATATATTTAGTCTATTTTGTATTGCGAAAGGACTATTGTTTTTTATAAGTTCAATGAATTTTTTTACTTTTGGGTATAATTTTCAAAATTATGCTTATTTTATAATTAGTAATTTTGATTTTTATCTTTTTTGTTTCGGTATTCTTTTATTTTTTATAACCATAGAAATGGGAGGCTAAATATGCGTTATATTTTTGATATTTTAGTAAATTTTAGAAAAAATTTATATGATTTTTATGATTGGAATAAAGAAGATGAAATTTTAAACATTCGTAAAATTCCAATTGTCAAAGTATCAAAGGAAGATTATCGTGCATTTTATTTTTCTTTGGTTCGTGTATCGGATGATTTTTTAGAAAAAATAGAAAATAAAACCGATGTTTTTCATCGAATTCAATTTCGAATTATCAAGCATGCTTGTATTCTAACCGATGGTGTGCAAGCAATTGCCATAAAATTTGAAAATAAAGAAAATCGTTTGGTTAGTAAATTATTGTTTGAAGAAGAAGAGGAAGTTTTGGAGCTTAGTGAAAAAATGAAGGAAATGAATATTGCGTATCAAGTTCTTGAAGATAAAGAATTTTTGTTAGAAACAAGAAAAGAAACAAAAATGAATGCTTATATTAAAAAAGAGTTGCAAAAATTGAGTAATGAAAAATTGTGTTACTTATATTTTGAATGCTTTAATCAAAAAAATAAAGATCGTACATCGATCCTTCGTCATTTTTTAGAAACGCAAGATTTTACGATTAAAAAGAAAGCTTATGACTTTTTAAAAGTAATTTCGATTAAAAAATGATTATTTAAAATAACCATTTTCAACAAACTTGGTTTCATTGACAACAATAAAAGCTTTTTCATCAAGTGTTTTGATTAAATTTTTTAATTTTGGAAGTTGCTTTTGATTGATTTCGATAAATAAAAGATATTTACTGGTTTCTTTATCATGGGTGTTGACATCAATTACGGAAACTCCATATCCTTGTTTACGAATATAATCTATTAGCGTTTTATCTTTTTTACTAGTAATTACTTGAACTCCAACATTTCCTTGAATAAACGTATCCGATAAAATTCCACCAATATAAGTTCCACTGGCAAATCCTGCAGCATAAGAAATCGCAACAAACAAACTATTGCTTGTAGTATTTAAGGCTTCTTTTACAATGACGAACCAAACAAAAACTTCAATAAAGCCCATAAGACTAGAAGGAATTCTTTTTCCTTTTATTGTCAATATGGTTCGAATGGTTCCTAACGAAACATCCAAAATGCGAGCAAAAAAAATTTTTAAGCACATCCAAAACATACAAACACCTAAAAATAGTATAACCAAAATTGTGTTTTTTAAAAGTATAAAAGAAAAAATAAGTTTCATAATAAAATTGAGGTGATTGAAAGATGAAAAAATTAGGAATC
>CALVWH010000115.1 GCA_944364705.1 uncultured Bacilli bacterium
AAAATACGCTAAATATTCAATATTTCCACTTCCTCCACGGATTGGAGAAAACGTTAAATTTTGTAAATAAAATTCTTTTTCCTCAAAAGCAGAAGTCACTTTTTCTATCACATGGATATGAACTTTCTCATCCAACACAATTCCCTTAAAACGATCCGCTACCGTTTTCCCACACTCAAACTGAGGTTTAATTAACAAAACAATTTCTTGTAACTTTGGTACTCGCTTTAAAGAATCTAATAATTTTATTACAGAAATAAAAGAAACATCAATCGTAGCAAAGGAAACCTCCTTTAAAAGAGAAAAATCCATATTACGAAAATCTGTTTGCTCATATAAAGATACTTTTCCTGTTTTTAAAAGCTTAGGAGAAAATTGTTCTTTTCCTACATCAATCGCAATAATATGATCAATACCATTTTGAATCGCACAATCAGAAAAACCTCCCGTAGAAGAACCGATATCAACCATTGTTTTCCCTTTCAAAGAAAGAGAAAAGTGAGAAATGGCTTTTTCTAATTTTAAACCACCCTTCGATACATAAGATTTTTCCGTATCTTGAATGAAAAGAAGATCGTCTTCCTTCACATCCATGCTACATTTTAATACCAATTTCCCATTACAGAAAACTTTATGATTTAAAATTGCATCTTTCGCTTTATTTCTTGTTTCTATAAGATTTTTTCCCACTAAAGCAACATCAATTCGTGTCATAAAATTTAAGAAAAGAAAGGATTACCTTTCTTCTTGTAACTCCGTAAGTGTCCAATTATCGACACTTCCTAAATCATAAACATGAGTATATCCCATAGAAACTAACGTTTGAGCAACCATTTGACTACGAGAACCACTACGACAATAAACAATGATTGGTTCTGATTTTTGAAATAAAACTTCTACTTTATCGGCAACCTCATCGCTCGGAATATTGATAGCCTTTGGAATATGACCATCTTTAAATTCTACAAGTTCTCGTACATCAATTAATGTAGCCCCTTGATCCATTAATTCTTTCGTCTTATTCGCATCAACTTTTTGATAAGTTATTTTTTCTTGCCCACATCCAAATAGGAAGAAAAGTAAGGTGAGGCAAAGAATTACTTTTGACGAACGGCTTTCCACATTTTCCTCCATAATTTATTTGATGAATAATTTAAAATTCCTACTTTATAGATGCGAAGACCATATTTGATTAAGAAATAAATCGTTCCAACCATAAGCACAATGGATAATAAAATATCAACGACAGATATCTGTCCTAAAATAAGCAAAGACGGTGAGAGAATCGCAGAAATAAATGGTACATAAGATAGAATACGGATAAATAAAGCCCCATTAAAGACTCCAGCCATCATTGCTAAATAATAGCCCACCAAAGATACAAGAATAATTGGCGTTTGAAGTTGCTGAAAATCTTCAATATTCGTCGTCATCGAAGCTAGAATACCAGCAACTAAAGAATATGCGATAAACGTTAAAACCATTAAAAGTAACGTTAACGGTAACACATATAAAAGCTTATCTCCTAACCCAGAAGAAAGTGCACTTTTTCCAATGTTTACCACTTCGTCAATCACACCACCTTGTATACTGGCTCCTCCTCCAAGATTTCGAAGAAAAATACCAAGTCCGGAATATAAAACCAATAATCCTGCTTGTAATAAAATAAATAAATTTCCAGCAATTACTTTACTAAAGAAATGAGTCGTTGGAGATACACTAGAAATAATAATTTCCATTCCTCTTGTTGTTTTTTCATCATTTACTTCCGCTCCAATCATTTGTACAAGGAAGATGGTAAGCATAAAAAATGGTAGAATGACAATCGGAAATACGGTTGTCGTAATAATCTCCATATTTTCATCTTCTTGGTTTTTGCTTTCATCCAAATAAATTCGATCAATTTCAATTGGATTATAAATCGCATTCATTTGATCTGGAGGAATTTCATATTTTTGCATCGCAAGCGTTATTTTTGTATTTTGAATCGCACTATTTAATTCTTGCATTTTTAAAGCAGAAAGATACGATTTGGTAATGATCGTTGCATCCAATACTTGCTCACTATCTTCTAAAACAATCGCAATATTATCTTCCTCTTCCTTTTCTTTTAATAAATCTTTCATTTCTTCTTCCGTTTGATCCGAAAGAATGATTTCATAAGAAGATCCCTCATCTTCTTGTGTTAAACTTTCCGTCGCTTCTAAATTTTGTTTTAACAAAGAAAAACTTTCTTCTTCGGTTTGATCTAATACATATATTTTCGTTTTTTGATTGAAATCTCCTCCAAAAAACGTAATGATGCTATCGATATTAATAATACCAACAATCGCAAGAGCTAAAAGTACATTAGCAATGACAAACCATTTGGTTTTAATTTTACGTTTTAAACTAACAGAAATCAAATAATTTAGTTTACTTTTCATAGCTCTCACCTACTTTCTCAATAAAGATTTCATTTAAAGAAGGTTCTTCAACCACAAATTTTCGAATATCTTTATGTTTACTTACTACTTTAAATACCTCTTTTGCAACTTCTTCGGTAGCAATTTTAACTTCCCATTGATCGGCTTGTTTGGTTACTTTAACAACTCCAGGAATTTTTTCAAATTCTTCTTTTTGAACATCTCCAGAAATAAAAATATTTTTCTTTTGATAATCTGCTTTTATTTTTTTCAAATCTCCACTGAGAACACTTTTTCCATTTACTAAAATTACGAGTTTTTTACAAAATAATTCTACATGTTCCATCCGATGAGAAGAGAAAATAATCATACTACCTGCTTCACTCATTCGTTTGATTTC
>CALVWH010000116.1 GCA_944364705.1 uncultured Bacilli bacterium
TTAATACATCATTTAAATCAAGAGAAGGTAAAGATTTATCGGATAATATGGAAGTTAAGTTATCAAAGTTTACGTTTATTTTGGATTGATCGATTTTAAAAGCCAATTGGATTGCACTCGTATCTACTTCCACTAATGAATTCATATCAAAAGAGTTTTCTTCCGGTTGATCAAATCTTTGACCAGTAAAAACATTGATTTCTGGATTTTCTAATTGATCTTTAACAATTTTACTTTCTTTAGCATTTTCTATGATATGTTCGGTCAAAGAAGCGGTATATCCAATTCCAGGAGATAACATCGCTCCCGTAGCATCTTCTTTTGGTTGAACAATTCCAACAATTTTTAAATCTTCCCCGTTTTCAACTACTTTTTTCATGTATTCTATATTTTCTGTTTTATCTCGCCAAACGTTATATTCATCATCGTATTCATAAAAATCACTATTATTAATTAGTTTAAACGTAATTCCTAAAATATCCTCATAAGAATAGGTTCCAAAATCATCTGGAACGATTACTTGTTCTCCGTTTGCAAATTTACTTACAAAACCATCCAATTCGCTATAATCTCTTAATCCAAGAACATAAAGTAAGAAATCGCTAACGCTTCCTCTAGAGGATAAAACTAAAACACATTCATTATAATTTGTCGGCCATTTTCCAGCTTTTACATCGTATTGATGTTTATATAAATCTCCATTTTTTGGCATTTGGAAAAACACATCAGTGCTCATCATACTTGACATCATACTGTTTGAAGATGCACCAGATCCTATTCCTAGACTAGAAAACGTAATGTCTGGATTTAATTGCCTTAAATGATTTAAATCGGAGTTATAAATTCTAGGAGTGACATCATAAGTGTATTCAATATCTTTTGCATATTCTGAAATATTCGACTTATCGCTTTCGAGGTATTCTTTTAAAGATTTTAAATCGTTGGAACCGATTTTAGAAAACATATTGGTTAATTGCTTGCTGATTATAATATCTCCTTTTTCCTGGTTTTCACTATTACTAAATCCTGTTAACATAGAACCGATATCGATTCCTGAACTTTGAATTTGTAAAGGATATTCGGATAAGGTACTTTCTTCAACCGATCGAATATAAGAATTAACCCCATTAGAAAGTGATAAAATAAGAGCAATTCCAATAATTCCAATGGATCCTGCAAAAGCAGTTAAAATGGTTCTTCCCTTTTTGGTTTTCAAATTATTGAAGCTAAGAGATAAGGATGTCAAAAAGGACATTGTCGTTTTTCCTAAGTTTTTATGAATTGGTTGTTTTTGTTCCTTATCCTTTACTTTGTAAGGATCGGTATCCGAACGTATTTTTCCATCTCTTAAATTAACAATACGTGTAGCATAATTTTCTGCTAGTTCTGGATTGTGTGTCACCATAACAACCAAACGGTCTTTTGCTACTTTTTTTAAAAGTTCCATAACTTGTATACTGGTATCGCTATCCAATGCTCCGGTTGGTTCATCAGCAAGAACAATATCTGGATCGTTTACTAAGGCTCTTGCGATCGCAACTCTTTGCATTTGTCCACCAGATAATTGATTTGGTTTTTTATGTGCTTGATTTTCTAGTCCTACTTCTTTTAGTGCTTTTAAAGCTCTTTGTCTACGTTTATTTTTTGATATACCAGAGATGGTAAGGGCTAATTCTACGTTTGCTAAAATGGTTTGATGTGGGATTAAGTTATAACTTTGGAAAATAAATCCTATGGTATGATTACGATAAGAATCCCAATCTCTATCTTTATAATTTTTTGTTGATATTCCATTGATGATTAAATCCCCTTTATCATAACGATCTAATCCACCAATAATGTTTAAAAGAGTTGTTTTTCCAGAACCACTTGGTCCTAAAATCGCAACAAATTCATTATCTCTTAAATTTAAACTTACGTTATCTAAAGCTTTTTGAACTAAGTTTCCTGTTTTATATTCTTTATATACATTTTTTACTTGTAACATAGATGCCTCCTTTTTTATGATTTTCTTGTTTTTCTATATTTGTATAGAAAAAACCTTTCTATCATTATATGCGAATTTATAAGCAATATTTTCTTGCTTTCTATGATATTTTATAGGTTATATTTTTTTATAAATTGGCTTTTGTCAATGTTAACATTATACCACGGCAAAAGAAACAAAAACAGACCTTTTTTTAAATTCCCTTATTTTATCATAATTATAGATAAAATCATTTTATAAATGTTTTAAAAAAAAAGATAAATATTTCGTTATTTATCTTCGACATATAAATCATTCAATAATCTACATTTATTTTTCTCTTATAAATCTACTTTATTGGACTTTTTTCCTTTGTTTCCTTTATATATCATGACGATTGCCATAACAGAATTAATGAAAGCGATACCAAAACCAGTACATCCCGTCATTATGATTTTAAAAGTTTCATCATGATCACCAAATTGATAAATCATGGCAACTTCAAGGGATAGCATCGATATCATCGCAACGGTTAAACTGATACATTTACTAGCAAAAATAATTGGGCTCTTATTTTTTCTATGTTTTAAAACATTAAGAATCGCCATAATGATTAAGTAAAAATCATAAAGAGCAATTGCATATATCAAATATCCTGGATAAGAAAAATACTGATTCTTTGTAATAATCAAAACAATCATACCAACTAAAACAATGTTTAATAAAAGTAAAAGAATTCCGGTGTTTTTTAATTTCTGATATTCTTTCTTTATATGTTCCCCAAATTTTTTGGCATCTTTTATTAAATTTGCTTTCATAAAGAAAAGAATTAAATAATAGACCGCAAAGGTAATAAACCAAAAAGATTGATAATAGATTCCAGTAATCAATTTAAAAACACCATATATGAAATTGATTATGGAAGATAAGATTAAAGTTCCTTTCATAAACGTATGAGAATGTTCTTCATAAAATTGATAGATTTTTGTTTCTTTAAAAAAGTCACTACTAAATTTACAAGCTTTACAAAACCATAGAATAAATAAAATCAAAGCATACGTAGATAAGGAATATGCAACATAAGAAATGACTGATTTTTCTAAATGCATGCTGAAAACAAAGATGAGTAATAGGATACTAAAGATACAAAGAGGAATCGCAAGTACCTTATGAGGGTGAAAAAATTTATAAATGATTTTTTTCATATGAATTCCTCCCTATTTTTATATAACATTTATCACTAAATTTTTTTACTACACCAATCAATTTTATTTATGGTCACAACAATAATCGTATACCAACAAAAGAAGCTAGTAATCAACTAGCATATATTAGTCATTTTTTTTATTTAAATATGAATAAACCGGATAATCAAGAACACATACGATTAATCCAACAACTCCGCAAATCATTCCTATGATCATATCGGTTTGACTTGGATCTCTATGCATGATTTTACTCATTCCAAATCCCATTACTAATGCTCCAAGAATACCAATAATCCAAGCAAATACAATTCCCCAATGGATTGGATCGTGTTTCTTTTTTGGATGGGAACTTCTATAAACTGGTATAATACATAACAATAGGATAAATCCTACAATCGTAACAACTACACCAGTCTTAAATAAATTCCATTCTGGAATTAAACACATACACATTCCGATCGCAAAAATTAATCCACCAATGGTTCCTAAAATGATTTCTAATAACGTATCTTTTTTCAAATTCTTTCCACCTTTCTAAAATTTACAATTAAATTTTTTTATTTTTTTTAAGAGTTTCTTTTTGTTCTTTCATAACTCTTTTTTTAACTTCTTCGATGGTTTCATCCTCTTTTCTTAAAAATTGATCGACAAATTTATCTTCAATTTTTTTATAACCACCAACAACAGAATCTTCGATTTTTTTATAACCACCAACGACAGAATCTTCGATTTTTTTATAACCTTTTACAACAGAGTCTTCTATTTTCGTCATAGGGCCACCTCCTTAACACTTGTTGACGGATTACATTTATAGTATAATAGAAACAAATGAAAAAAGCAGTCATCAATTTGTGTTGATTTGTTGAGTTATAAAGGTGGGATTTAAAGTTGTCAGTAGAAACGAAAAAAAAGAATCTCAAAAAAAAATAGAAAAAGTTTTTTTAAATCTTATTCAAACCAAAGAAATTAAACAAATAAGTGTATCGAAAATATGTGAATTAGCGAAAGTAAATCGAACTACGTTTTATGCGAATTATTTAGATATTTATGATTTGGTAGAAAAAGTTAAAGAAAGTATGATTTTAGAATTTGTTAATGTTTTTAAAGAAGATCGAGGTCATACAAGAAAAAATTATTTAAAAATGTTTGAACATATAAAAGAGAATCAAATTTTTTATAAAACGTATTTTAAACTAGGTTTTGATGCGGATTATAAGGTTCTTCATTATGATGAAGAGCTTGCAAAAAAAAGGTATGATAATAAGTTTATTGATTATCATTGTGAGTTTTTTAAAGCTGGTATAACGGCTGTTATAAAAATGTGGCTTACTCACGGTTGTAAGGAAAGTCCAGAAGATATTTTAGAAATTATTGAAAGTGAATATAAAAATACATAAAAGAATTTATATAAAGATGCAAAAAGATCTATGGCTAGATCTTTTTTTCGTTAAATCAAAGTTTTTTATTTAACTTTTCTTATTTTTTAAATACTAAAATAGCTTTTGCAGATCCAGTAATTGACATCGTAATGAATTCATACCCTTCTTTTAACATTTCGTTTGCTTTTTCTTCTACTATTTTTGCCATAACTTCTGCTTTTGGAGAATATTTTATAACAACGGTTTTATACATCTTTCCACCTCCTAACGTTTACAAATATGATCTATATAAATAAATTATTTTTTTAGTTTCTAAGTTGTAAAAATATAGCGATTATGAATTATTTTTTAACGCAAGCATCACGTTTCTCCATAGTTCTTTCAAATTATCAAAGGATAACATTGATTCCACCTTGTCAATATCTACCCAAAAGATACTTTATCTATATATAATAAATTATATCATACGGCAGACTTCGTCCGCAACCTAACTTGCAAAATTATCAAAACGAATATATAATAACATTTACAAATTTCAACTGTCAGAAAAAAGGCCGACCTATATAAGTCCTTTTCTTAATAA
>CALVWH010000117.1 GCA_944364705.1 uncultured Bacilli bacterium
TTTTTCTTTTGAATTGTTTTCTTCTTGATCAAAAGTAAAGGAAATTTCATAATCTCCATTGGATGAAACAAAATGAATTCCATTTTCATTTACGTCATCGTCTAAATTTTCTTTTTTAACTTTTAACATAGCAAGTATAACCTCCTTCTGTTTTCCTTGATATCCTACCTTCGCATCTTTTGGAATTTTATTTTCTAATTTTAACGTTCTTACTTTTGTGATGAAATCAATGATATCTTCCACTTTTGTACTTTTGAAATCATAAGCAGGATTTTCTTTTGGATAAGAAGCAATCATGATGGAATTTCCTTCTTTGATTGGTAATTTTTCATAAACTTCTTCGGTAATATAAGGAATGATTGGATGAAGCATTTTTAAAATGTCTGTAAGTACGGTAAGTAAAACACTTTTTGTCGTATTATTCATATTAATTTTAGCAAATTCAATATACCAATCACAAAAATCATTCCAGAAGAATGTATAAAGTTCATGTCCGACTACATTAAATTCATATTTTTCCATATGTTTTCGAACCGTAGAAACAACTTCATTTCTTCGATTTAAAATCCATTGATCATAAATATTTAAATTGTCTAAGGTAAAATCTTTTTCCGTAAAATCTTCTAGATTTAATAAAACATATCTTGAAGCATTCCAAATTTTATTCATAAAATTCCAAGTACTTTTTACTTTTTCTTCATCATATCTTAAATCCATTCCAGGAGCAGTAGAAGTTGCTAGGAAAAAGCGAAGAGAATCACAACCATAAGTATCAATTACATCCATAGGATCGACACCATTTCCTAAAGATTTGCTCATTTTTCTTCCTTCTTTATCACGGATAAGACCATGAATTAAGCAATCTTTAAAAGGTCGTTTCCCTGTAAATTCAAGTCCTTGGAAAGTCATACGATTTACCCAAAAAGGAATAATATCGTATCCAGTAACTAAAACATTGTTTGGATAATAGCGTTTAAAATCTTCTGTTTCTTCTGGCCAACCTAAGGTAGAAAATGGCCATAGGGCAGAAGAAAACCAAGTGTCTAAAACATCTGGATCTTGCATCCATCCATCTTCTTTTGGTGGATTCATGCCAACATAAACTTGATCATCTTTGTACCAAGCAGGAATTCGATGTCCCCACCAAAGTTGTCTTGAAATACACCAATCATAGGTAATTTCCATCCAATGGTTCATAATTTTTTCAAATCGTTCTGGAACAAAATGAACTTTGGTTTTTTGATTTTTTTGATTTTTTAATACACGATCTGCTAATGGACGCATTTTTACAAACCATTGTTTTGATAAATAAGGTTCAATCATTGCGTCAGTTCTTTCAGAATGTCCAACGCTATGGGTTATTTTTTCTATTTCGATGAGAAGATTTTTTTCTTTTAATTCTTGAACAACTTTTTCCCGGCATTCAAAACGATCCATTCCATTATATTTTCCTGTTTTTTCATTCATGGTTCCATTTGGATTCATAATGATCACTTGCTCTAAATGATGACGAAGTCCAACTTCGAAATCGTTTGGATCGTGAGCTGGTGTAATTTTAACAACACCGGTTCCAAAACTAGGATCGGCATGTTCATCGGCAACAATCGGAATTTTTTTGTTAACAATTGGAAGAATAACCTGTTTTCCAATATATTTTTGATAACGTTCATCTTCTAGATTTACGGCTACTGCAGTATCTCCAAAAAGAGTTTCTGGTCTTGTGGTTGCAACTTCTAAATATTCATCACTGTCTTCGATAAAATATTTAATATGATAGAAAGCACCTTCTACATCTTTATAAATAACTTCTTCGGTTGATAGGGCAGTCATTGCTTCTGGATCCCAGTTAATAATTCTTTCTCCACGGTAAATAAGTCCTTTTTCATATAAAGAAACAAATACGTGACGAACGGCTTTTGATAACCCATCATCTAAAGTAAAACGTTCTTTTTGATAATCCAAACTAAGTCCTAATTTTGCCCATTGTTTATGGATGTTTTCTGCATATTCTTCTTTCCAATTCCAAGCGTGTTTTAACCATTCTTCTCTTTCCAAACTTCTTGGATTTATTCCTTCTTCTTTTAATTTTTTATCTACTTTTGCTTGTGTTGCGATTCCTGCGTGATCCATTCCAGGAAGCCATAAAGCATCGAAACCATCCATTCTTTTGTAACGAATGATAATGTCTTGTAATGTTGTATTCCAAGCATGACCAAGATGTAATTTTCCTGTTACATTTGGAGGAGGAATTACAATGCAAAATGGCTTTTTCTTTAAATCTCCACTAGAAAAATATCCTTCCTTTTTCCAAAAATCATATTTTCCTTCTTCTACTTTTTTTGTATCGTATTTTGTATCTAACATAAACTCACCTTTCTTTCAAAAATAAAAATCACATCCAATAAGGACGTGATTTACGTGGTACCACCTTAATTTCTTAGAAAAACTAAGCTCTCTTTGATAACGCTAAATCAGCGGAATTTCTTACTTAATTTCAGAAAAACAACTCCCAAGCTACCTTCTATTTTTTTATTCCCCTTATTTTCACCAACCATAAGGTCTCTTTGCAAATAAAAAAATATACTCCTCTTGTTCTTCGTTTTTTCTTATTTTATTATATTTAGAAAAAAAATGCAACAACTTTAAAAAAAATAGAGGTTTTTTCTCATTTTTATGATATGATATTTTCGGTGATCATATGAATCTTACAGACTTAAATGAAAAACAAAGAGAAGCGGTAGAATGTACCGAAGGACCACTTCTTGTCCTTGCTGGAGCAGGAAGTGGAAAAACCAAAGTATTAACAACAAGAGTTGCTTATCTGATCGAAGAAAAAAAAGTTTCTCCAGAGCAAATATTAGCAATCACGTTTACCAATAAAGCAGCCAAAGAAATGAAAGAAAGAATTATCCAAATGTTAGGACCGATCGCTTTTTCGGTACAAATTTCTACGTTTCACTCTTTTGGTTTACTTCTTTTAAAACAAAACTATACCTATTTAGGATATGAGAAAAACTTTACAATTTTAGATGCCGACGATTCTTTAACGATTATAAAAAGAATTATGAAAGATTTACAAATCGATCCAAAAGAATATAATCCAAGAGCCATTCGAAATCAAATTAGTGGAGCAAAAAACAATTTAATGGAACCATCCGAATACGAAAAATTTGCAAACACAGAATTCGAACAAAAAGTTACCACGGTTTATTATAAATACAAACAAAAATTAAAATCTAGCAATTCCGTTGATTTTGATGATTTATTAATGCTTCCAATTCAATTATTTCGATTATATCCAGAAAGATTACAAGAATATCAACAACGATATCGGTATTTATTGATCGATGAATATCAAGACACCAATGAAGCACAATACATTTTATCCAAAATGATTGCAGCAAAATACAAAAACATTTGTGTTGTTGGAGATAACGATCAAGCAATTTATTCTTTTCGAGGATCAAATTATCAAAACATTTTAAACTTTGAAAAAGATTATCAAAATCCAAAAGTAATTTTACTTGAAAAAAATTATCGTTCCACGAAAACCATATTAGGAGCAGCCAATTCCGTCATCAAACATAACAAACAAAGAAAAGAAAAAAATTTATGGACCGATAACGAAGAAGGAGAAAAAATAACCTATTATCGAGCAAATGATGAAAAAGAAGAAGCTTCTTATATTGTAAAAGAAATAAAAAAATTAACCGAAAAAAATATATCAAAAAAAGAAATTGCTGTATTATATCGAACCAATGCGCAATCCCGAAATTTAGAAGAAGCATTTTTAAGAGAAAATATTCCTTATAAAGTAATTGGAAGCTTTTACTTTTATAATCGAAAAGAAATTAAAGACTTAATCGCTTATTTAAAATTAATTTACAATCCCATGGATGACGTTAGCTTACAAAGAATCATCAATGTTCCAAAAAGAGGAATCGGATTAAAAACCATGGAAAACTTAAATGCGTTAGCAACCTTACAAAATCAAAGCTTATACGAAGTCATTCAAAAAGGAAAAGAAGGCGAATTCAAAAAAATGATCGAAGAAATTCGCGCTCAAGTCGATAAAATCTCTTTAACCGAATTAGTAGAATTTATTTTAGAAAAATCGGGAATGCGAAAAGAACTAGAAAGCGAAAAATCAATCGAAGCAGAAGTACGATTAGAAAATTTAGAAGAATTTAAATCAATTACTAGAAATTTTGAGGAAAAAAATGGTATAATATCTTTAGAAGAATTCCTAGGAGAAATTAGTTTAGTTTCCGATGTAGAAGAACATAGAGAAAACGAGGATGTTATTACGTTAATGACCATTCATTCTGCCAAAGGATTAGAATTTTCTTATGTATTCTTAGCTGGATTAGAAGAAGGAATTTTTCCACATACCAATAGTTTAATGGATGCTTTAGAAATGGAAGAAGAAAGAAGACTTTGCTATGTTGCATTCACTAGAGCAAGAAAAAAACTATGGATTTTAAATGCACAAAAAAGAACGTTATATGGAATGGATAACTATAATTTACCAAGTCGTTTTATTGAAGAAGTAGACAAAACGTATCTTGATATCGATCAAGAAAAAAGAGTAGAAAAACATTCCTTCCCAAAAAAGACAGAACAAAAAACAAAAGAAGAATATCAAGTAGGAGAAAAAATTCATCATGAAACCTTTGGTATGGGGGTAGTGGTTGGCGTAGAGCCTATGATTCTTACCGTTGCTTTTCCACATCCGGTAGGAATTAAAAAATTATTAAAAGGACATAAAAGTATAACGAAAGTGTAGGTGTTTTTATGAATTATTTTTTCATTTTAAATATCATAGATCGTATCAATCGAACCTTAAAACCGATTAAAGATTGGTTTTTTGAAAATCACGATAATCCCATTCTTTGGATCGCAACCATTGGTCTTGGTCTTCTTATTTTTAATTTTACCTATAATGCTTTACAAAAGGAAAAATAATGTATTCTTTAAAGTTTGCTAGTATATCCAAAAGAATGGTTGCCTTTGGAATCGATGTCCTTTTGATCCTTCTTGTAACATTTTTCCTGTCTTTTTTATTAAAACCTTTTTTCCTTTTGTTTGGATCTTTAGATGGTTCCGATTTCTTTGACGAACATGTTTGGATTATTCGGCTCATTCTTGCTTTTTGTATTTCTTTCTTTTACTTTTGCTTTTTTCAAAGTAGCAGCATTAGTTCTAGCCTTGGACAACTTTTTTGTAAAATCAAAATTGTTGATGCCTATGAAAATCCAATCACCTTTTTAAGAGCAATCGGTCGTTTCTTTGCCTTTTTCTTATCCGTAATTACGTTAGGTTTTGGTTTTCTAATGGCATTTTACACACAAAACAGACAAACTTTACATGATAAAATATGTAAAACTTATGTCATTGATCGTTAACACTTAAATTTTTAAGTGTTTTTTTAAAAAAAAGATGAAAAATGTGATTTTTATATTATAATATGTGGAAAGGTGAAAAATTGTATGTGGAAAATAGGAAAAATCGAAATAAAAAATCCAGTTGCTCTAGCTCCTATGGCGGGAGTATCCAATCCAGCTTATATAAAAATTTGTGCAGAAATGGGTGCTGGATATGCGGTTACCGAACTGATTAGTGCAGAAGCCATTGTTCGAGGAAACCAAAAAACATTTGATATGTTAAATGGAATCGAAGACTTACCCATTCCGGTTGCTATCCAACTTTTTGGATCCAATCCTCAAACAATTGCGAAAGCAGCAAAAATTTTAGTAGAAAAGTATCCGGTACCCGTGATTGATATCAATATGGGATGTCCAGTTCCGAAAGTAGCCCAAAGAGCAAATTCGGGGAGTGCTTTATTAAAAGATCCAGAAAAAATCTATGAAATCGTAAAAGCAGTAAAAGAAAGTGTAGAAATTCCAGTAACGGTAAAAATACGAAGTGGCTGGGATCAAGAACATAGAAATGCCGTATTGGTAGCCAAAAAAATCGAAGAAGCAGGTGCCGATGCGATTTGTATTCATCCTCGGACTAGAAGTCAGGGATATTCAGGAAAAGCCGATTGGCAAGTCATCAAAGAAGTCAAACAAGCAGTCAAAATTCCGGTCATTGGAAATGGAGATATTTTAACGTGCTTTGATGCAAAACGAATGATGGAAGAAACCGGATGCGATGCGATCATGATTGGAAGAGGCGTTTTAGGAAACCCTTGGCTTATTCGAGAATGCGTTATGTATTTAGAAAAAGGAGAAATTTTAGATCCTCCAACTTACGAAGAAAGAGTAAACATGATTTATACGCATTTTGAATATTTATGTAAGCAAAAACCAGAAAAAGTTGCTCTTTTAGAAATTCGAACGCATGCTGCATGGTATTTGAAAGGTATGCCAGGGGGGAAAGAAATAAAAATGCAAATTTTTTCGGTTAAAACGAAAGAAGAATTTTTAGAAATTTTAAAAGAATATGAAAAATCCTTATCAAAAATGCTTGAAAACGAAAAGAAAGACTAGCATTTTTCGAATTATTCTGTTATGATAGGGGAAAGACAAATGAGGTGGAAAAATGAGAGAATTTACCGAACAAGAACAAGTAAGACGTGAAAAAGTAGAAGAAATACGGAAAGTATGCAATCCTTATCCAGAAAGATTTCCTGTAAATTATTCCTTAAAAGAAGCAAGAAATTTACCAGATGAAACCAAAAACGTTTCCGTTGCTGGACGAATTGTTTTCATGCGAAAAATGGGAAAATTAAGCTTTTTAAAACTTCGGGATATCGAAGCCGATTTACAAATTTCTTTAAAAATTGATTTGCTTGGAGAAGAAGCTTATTCTTTCTTTAAATCTAATATTGATTTAGGAGATTTTATCGGAGTAACTGGGGAAATTTTTACGACCCATACAGGAGAAAAGACGTTAAGAGCAGATTCTTTTGTCTTTTTAGGAAAAGCATTAAAACCACTTCCAGAAAAATTTCATGGACTTACGGATCCAGAACTTTGCTATCGCAAACGATATGTGGATTTAATCATGAACGAAGAAACAAGAAAACGGTTTTTGATTCGTATTCAATTTATCCGTGAACTTAGAAACTATTTAGATCATTTAGGATATTATGAAATCGAAACACCAATTTTAAATAATAAAGCATCGGGGGCAACTGCGAAACCATTTAAAGCACATCACAATGCTTTGGATATGGATGTATATTTAAGAATTGCTCCAGAAACCTATTTGAAAAGAGCAGTCGTAGCTGGGATTCCAAAAGTTTATGAAATTGCTCGTTGTTTTCGAAATGAAGGAATGGATGCTACCCATTTACAAGATTTTACCATGATTGAAGGATATCAAGCATATTATAATTATGAAGACAACATGAAATTGATTCAAACAATGCTTCAAACCATCATTCAAAAAATCTTTGGAACACTTAAAATTACGTTTGGAGATAAAGAAATTGATTTAAGTGGTACTTGGGGAAAAGTTTCTTTTAGAGATATCATTTTAAAGTACGCAGATATTGATATTTCGGTAGAAAATACGAAAGAAAAATTATTAAATAAAATCAAAGAAAAAAATATTGAAGTAGAAAGTGAGACACCAATTGAAAATTTAGGATTTGGTAATTTAGTTGATGTTTTATATAAAAAAGTAGCTAGACCACATATGATTGGACCAGTATACTTAGTAGAGCATCCAACCAGTTTATCACCACTTGCTAGAAGCAATGATGAAAATCATGAAATCAGCGATCGGTTTCAATTGGTTATTAACGGTGCAGAAATCGTAAATGGATATTCTGAACTAGTCGATCCTGTAGAACAAGAAAAACGATTATTAGAACAAGCCAAGTTAAAAGCTGGAGGAGACGAGGAAGCAATGCCAATGGATTATGATTACATTGGTGCCATGGAATATGGTATGCCACCAATTTCCGGTTGGGGAATGGGAATCGATCGTATGGTTCAACTTTTAACCGGTAGTGATAATATTAAAGATGTTGTTATGTTTCCATTAATGAGACCAGAAGGTCAAGATTTGGAAGAGAAAGAGGGATAAAAATGAAAGTATTAGCAGTCAACGCAGGAAGTTCTACTTTAAAATTTCGGTTATATGAAATGCCAGAAAAACAATTATTAATGAAAGGAAATATGGAAAGAATCGGTTTGTCCGATAGCCATTATAGTATTCGAATTGGTGGCGAAAAAATCGAAAAAGAAGCTGTGATTTCCGATCATAGCGAAGCGGTTCAATTGCTTTTAAAAGAACTTATGGAAAACAAAGTGATTCGTTCTTTAAAAGAAATTAAAGCCGTTGGACACCGAGTTGTGCATGGAGGAAATAAATATTCAAAAAGTGTTGTTTTAAATAAAAGAGTATTAAAAGAAATTACGGATATTTCTTCTTTAGCACCTTTACATAACCCTGCCAATTTAATTGGTGCAACCGCTTTTATGGAAGCAATTCCAGATTCGGTCAATGTTGCATGTTTTGATACTGCATTTCATCAAACGATGAAAGAAGCAACCTATTTATATCCGATTCCTTATGAATGGTACATCAAATATGATGTTCGTAAATATGGTTTCCATGGACTTAGTCATAAATACATTACCGAAACGATGAAGAAAACACTAAAGAACGAAAATCCAAATTTAATTATTTGTCATATTGGAAATGGTGCTAGTATCAGTGCGATCAAAGAAGGCGTATGTATCGATACTTCTATGGGATTCACACCAAATGCTGGACTTATGATGGGAACCAGAAGTGGTGACATCGACCATACCATTATCGAATATATTAGTAAAAAAACCGGATTTTCTACCGAAAAAATCAATGAAATTTTAAATAAAGAAAGTGGACTTCAAGGAATTGCTGGAATGAGTGATTTACGAGATCTAGATCGGGCTTATGAAGCAGGAGAAGAAAAAGTAAAACTTGCGTTCGAAATGTATACCGATCGTATGGTAAATTATATTGCCCAGTATTATTTAAAATTAAAAGGTCAGGTAGATGGTATTGTTTTCACTGCTGGAGGTGGAGAAAACGATCCAATCATTCGAAAACTTGTTCTTTCAAAACTAGAAGCCCTTGGTGTAGTTTTAGATGAAAAAGTAAACGAAGAAATGATGACAAGAAAAGGAAAAGAAGGAAAAATTACGACCAAAGATTCTAAAATTGACTGCTATGTAATTCCAACGGACGAAGAACTTATGATTGCTATGGATACATATGCTTTAGCAAAAGAAAACGAAAAATAGAGAAATCTATTTTTTTTTCTAAGATTTTTGAATCCTATAAAAATCAATGTATTAAAATACTTGACTTTATTATGAGAAGGTTAGGAATAAGTATTATTATAAATGGGTAAACCCTAAATTGCCAAAAAAATGTGACAAATGTGTGTTTTTACCATTGTGTCAAGGCGGATGTAGAGCTGGCGAGTTAGGATATTTAAGCGTATTTTGTAAAAGAAATTTATCAGAGGTAAAAGATATGG
>CALVWH010000118.1 GCA_944364705.1 uncultured Bacilli bacterium
GGCTCCAGGGAGTCTCGCTACTGGCTCTTGGCTAAAGATTACCAGGTTGGCTTCCCACCAACTATATAATAAACGCCGAACTGGCGCACCCACCTTAATAGTATTATAACATGAGAAGTTTAAAAAAAAAGTGCTTTTCCGAAAATAGACACTTTTTTACATTCCATCCTGGAATCTTTTTTCCAATATTTTATTTTTTGCAAACCATAAAAGGGCTCCAATAAGAATCATTAAAGCAAAGAAGGTTCCAAAGCTAAAAATAAAGTTTCCTTTTTTTTGATTTTCTAAAATTACTTCTTTTGAAAGATGAAAAACCATTTCTTTTTCTTCGGAATTGTTGGAATTTAATTTCCAAATATAGGTATTTCCATCGACTTGATCAGCATTATGATAAAGAACTTTATGATTGGTCGTAATTTGTAAATTTAAAGAAACGTCTTCTTCAAACTTTTCCGGATCGATTCCTTTCATTCGAAAATAGTAACTATTTTCACTTTCTTCAAAATATGGATAAGTAAAGAAGTTTTGAAAAGTTAAAGCGGTTGGAAATTCTTCAAAAGAGTAATTATGTTTATAAGAGATTTGATAAAGATTTCCTTCCCTATTTACTTCTTTTTCATACCAAATATCTTGATCTTGAAAAACTTGATAATTTAATTGATCTTTTGTCGTTAGACTTCCATCTTCCGTCTCTAAGGAAAGATCATCCGTTTCATAAACAATCTCTTCTTTTATTTGATCATCTTCGATCGATAAATGATACGTTACATCACAACCACTGAGTAAAAAAAGAAAAATTGCTAGGATTCCTATTTTTTTCATTGTTTCACCTAATATCCTTTCTCTTTAAATACTTCTGCAATAGCCTTTGCAATTTTTTCTTGGTTCTTTTTATATTTATCCATTGCACTTTTGTTATCATAAAATTCTACTTCGATATACGTAATTGGAACATTAATTCCATGGAAATACTCAAAATCACGAAGTCCACCATTGGAATAAGCAAGAACTCCACGGTTATATCCTGTATAGTCAGATACTGCAGCTAAAATTTGACGATCCATTTCGGTTGCAAGAGATTCTTTTCCAATACTTGTCATAACCATAGTTCCATAAGCGGTATGAGATTGCGAAGCATTAAAATGAATCTCTATCGCATGATCAAAGCTTTTCCAATATCCTTCTTTTTCTAGTTCTTTAAAAGCACTCGCATAATGACTTCTACCTTTGGTTGCTCCATAAAAGGAGGCATCCATTTTTGTTGAATTGGTATCTCCAACTAAAATTTGATTGGCGATGACTGCATTTACTCCTTCCGATAATAAGGCTTCTTTCAGAGAAAGTGCTAATGATCTGGTTTCTTCCTCTTCTGCATAACCACTTCCAGCAAACGTTCCTCTACAATCTCCCGATAAATTACATTCTCCAGAATAAGAATGTCCTGCAATAATCAAAACTCCTCCACCATCTGGATTGGATTCTTTTGCAGCATTTTTCGCATATTCAACTTTTCGTCCAGCTTCATAAGCAGCTTGTTCTTTTGCTTTTATTTCGGACACTCTAGCTTCTTTTTCTTTTCGCTCTGCTTCTTCTTCTTGCTCTTTATAAAGTGCTATATTTTCTTTCGTTGCATTCGTAAAACATGCACTTGCCGATAAATCTCCAACGTTGACGATTCCTAGTACTGCATTCGATAACGTAGGCACTAAAAAAACCATAACTGCGGAAAGAACTCGTCCCATCAATTTCTTTTTAACACGAGCATCAATTTCTCCGTTTCCACTGACAATACGGAAAAAGTCAAACATTGCCATAATAATTAAGATAATTGGAACTACTATTCGAAGAATATTAATAACATTTTTTAAAATGTAAAATAAAGACAGCATATAAGATTTATCACAATCAAAAAATTCAAGCATAGAAGAACCTCTTTCTATTTCTAATTTTTATTATAACACGGATTCTATGGTTTCGTAAATTCATAACTTTATCAATAATTAATTATCATAAAATTCTTTTGTTTTTTTAATACTCTCCCGATATTCTCTTTTACTTGTTTGATTTGGTTGATTTCTTCTTCCGTTAGTTCATATCTTTCGATCATCGTTTGTTTTTCTTCTTCTTGATATTGATCCCATACGATTATTAATTTTTTGATCAACATTCTTCTTTTATTTCCTTCACTTTCTTTTCCAAGTAAAATATTTCCTTCAAAAGCAAAAGGAACATAAAAACTTTCTTGAATCTCTTTTTCTTTTAATCCATAATCTTTTATTTTTTCGATTTTCTTTTCTTCATTCTTTTCAAGTCCAACATCTACTATTTGGTATTGTTTGATGGTTTTAATGTAAAGACAAAATAGTCTCCATAGTTCGTTATATTCTTCTTTAGTTAATTTATATTCTTTTACTAAGTTATAAAAAGTTTGACTGATCGTTTCTTCGATCAGTTTATCTTGTTCATCTAATTCTTCGATTAAGTAGTAATATAATTCTTCTAACCAGGCATTTTCTTTTTTGTCTACATTTACTCGAAATACTTCATGTCTAATCGCTTCT
>CALVWH010000119.1 GCA_944364705.1 uncultured Bacilli bacterium
AAAACTTTTAAAAACACCCTAAAAAACAGTTGGCAAACATCTTTATGTTTGCTATAATTTTCATAATAAAAAAAAAGGAGTAATCATATGAAATTAATCATTAAAAATCTAAAAAAAAGTTTTGGTAAAAAAGAAGTATTAAAAGACATCAATTTTACGTTTGAAAAAGGAAAAATTTATGGTTTATTAGGTCGAAATGGTGCTGGAAAAACCACGTTTTTCAATTGTTTAAATGAAGATATTGAAATCGATGAAGGAGAATTTTATCTTCTCGATCATCAAGAAAAAAAGAAAATTGAGGCAGACGACATTGGATATGTATTATCAACACCAAACGTTCCAGAATTTTTAACTGGTAGAGAGTTTTTAACCTTCTTTATTGATATTCATAAAAAAAGAATCAAAAATTTAAAAACACCCGATGAATACTTTGATTTCATGAAAATAGAAAAAGAAGATCGAGACCGTTTGTTAAAAGATTATTCTCATGGAATGAAAAATAAAATGCAAATGCTCGTTCATATCATCGCACAACCAGAAGTTTTGCTACTTGATGAACCTCTAACCTCTTTCGATGTTATTGTTGCCGAAGAAATGAAACAAATGTTAAAAGAAATCAAAAAAGACCATATTCTTATTTTTTCTACCCATATTATGGAATTAGCCTTAGATCTATGTGATGAAATTGTCATTTTAAATAAAGGGATTTTAAGAGAAATGCCAAAAGGAAATCTCAAAGAAAAACAATTCAAAGAAGCCATCATGGAAGCTTTAAAGGAGGAATAAGATGCTACAAACATTTATACTTTCCTATAAATTAAAAAATACTTATCGTGTCAATAGTATTCTTTATTCCATCAAGCAATTACCAATTATCAAAAAAATATTACCAGACCGTTTATATAAAAGCAAAGCGTTAAAAATTATTGGGAACATTTTAAGTACACTTATCGAAATTTGTAGTATTTTCTTAGGAAAATTTATATATATATATTTTTGTATTTTCTGTATGCTTTCCCTTTATAAAATAGACAAAGCAGATGTTTTTCTTCATCTATTTTTCTTTTTAACCTTGATTGGTAGTATTTTAAATACCTATATGTTTAATCCAACCAAAGATAAATATTATGCCATGATGATTTTAAAAATGGATGCGAAAAAATATACCCTATCCAATTATTTTTATGCAATGATAAAAACCTTCCTTGGCTTTCTTCCCTTTACGATCTTGTTTGGTCGGATGGTCAACGTCCCTCTTTGGATTTGCATTTCTATGCCATTATTTGTTGTTTGCTCTAAAATCTCTTATAGTGCTTACATTTTAAAAGATTTCGAAAAAACAAAAATTGCCAAAAATGAAAACAATTTAAGTAAAATTACTTGGCTCATCCTTGCTCTTTTCCTTGTTTTAGCATATGGACTTCCATATCTTGGAATCACGATTTCTTCTGGAAGCTGGATTTTCTTTTTCCTTATTAGCTTTGTCTGTGCCTTTTTTAGCATTCGTCAAATTCTTTCTTTTGATCAATACAAACAAATCTATAAACAAATCTTGACAATGGAAAATGTCTATGCCGTTCAAAATGCAAGTAGCACCCAAACACTCAAAGATAACGTTTCCAAACAAATCGAACTTGATCAAAACCTTACGAGTAAAAAGCAAGGATTTGCTTACTTTCATGATGTATTTGTCAAACGACACCGAAAAATTTTAACAAAAGCGATTAAAAAACAAGCCGCCATCTTATTGCTTCTTTTTATCCTTTTAACCCTTTTCCTTTTGGTAAACCCAACCATAAAAAAACAAATCAATCAAATTCTACTTGTTTACTTACCATATTTTGTTTTCATTCTATATTGCATGAACCGAAGTTCTTCTGTTACACAAGCAATGTTTATGAATTGTGATCATAGTATGCTCACCTATCGATTTTACCGAACCCCAAACGTTATCTTAGGAATCTTTAAAGAACGATTAAAAACGCTAATTACTATCAATTTATTTCCAGCTGCACTATTAGGTTTAGGACTCGCTTTTTTCTTATACTTATCTGGTGGTACCGACCATCCAAGCAATTATTTTATTTTAATTTTTTCTATTTTAGCTATGAGTGTGTTCTTTTCCGTTCATTATTTAGTTCTTTACTATTTGTTACAACCATATAATGCCAATACGGAAATAAAAAGTAGTACTTATACCGTTGTTCAAGGACTTACCTATTTTGTTTGTTATTTCTTTATCGGTATAAAATTACCAACGGTATCTTTTGGAATCGCAATGATTATTTTTTGTATTGCATATTCCCTTATCTCTTTTGCACTAGCTTATAAAAAAGCCCCAAAAACCTTTAAGTTAAGAATATAAGACTATAAAACGTAGTCTTTTTGTTTGCAGAAAATTATTCTTCTTTTAAAGAAATCACATAACTTGTACTATATCCATCCTTTGTTTTATAATTTAAAATATCGACTTTTCCACCATTTTTCCTACAAACTTTTTTCTATTATACTATGAAAACATCGTTTTCTTTAAAAAAAGAAATTCAAAGGTAGCATTTCTCTTAAAAAAATGATATGATGAAAGCAAGAACGAAGGAATAAACGTGAAATATAAAAAAGAAATTATTATTACCGTATTCATAACCATCATGATTCTTTTCTTAAAAAAAATTAATGTTTTTCAAATAGAAAATCGTTTAGGGAATCCTCTTAGTCTACTTCTAATGATCCTTCTTTTTAGTATCTTTACGATTTATATCCAAAACAAAATCGATCAAAACATACAAAAAAAACAAAGAAACTATGAAAATCTTGATCTTTTAAAATATATTAGTTCTATTTTAATTATCATTTTACATCTCCGTCCTTTTCAAAACGATTCTAGTCAATTAGACTTAGTTTTTAATAACATTATAACTAGAATTTGTGTTCCAATCTTTTTTATCATTACTGGTTATTTTGTTGCAAAAAAAGAAAAAGAAAATCCAAATTATATCACCAATTATATAAAAAAAATGATTCCTCTTTATCTTTTCTGGAGTCTTCTTTATGTTCCTTTTCTTATTCAAGCAATCATTCAAAATTGGTCCATCATTGAACCTTATTTTTTAAAACTTCCTCTCTCTTTTCCAATGACCATAATGCTTCTGATTTTGCTTGCACCAATCGCTCTTTTAGTTCTTCTTTTATACTCTGGTGTTTATTATCATTTGTGGTATTTTCCAGCCGTTATTTTATCTTTACTTGTCTTAAAAAAATGGAAAGAAAAATTTCATGTTACCTCTTTATTTATCCTTTCTTTTTTCTTCCTCTTATTTGGAGCGACGGAAACTTATTATGGGGTTCTTCCAGAATCAATCCAATCTCTTTTAGACTATTATTACACCATCTTCTTTACGACGAGAAATTTTCTATTTTTTGGATTATTTTATATTGTTTTTGGATACCAAATCGGACAAAAAAAACAAGTATCTGCTTCTTATTGTTTTGAAAAATTAATTTTCTCTGTTTTTTTACTCATCTTTGAAGCTCTGCTTCTTCATGATCATCATCGTTTAAATAGTAACATTTTACTTTCTTGTGTTCCTCTTGTTTATTACTTATTTCTCACCTTTCTTTATTTACCAAAACATCACCATCGGAAAGTTCCATTTCGCGAACTATCCAAATATTACTATCTCATTCATCCAATGATTATTTCTCTTTTTCTAACTTTCCATCCTAGCATTCGCACGCAGCCACTTCGAAGTCTTATGATTGTATTCCTTTTAACGCATATCAGTTCTTGTCTGATCATAAAAGGAAAAAAAATAAAAAAAGGAGGTCTTTTATGAACAATCAAATTCTTGGTGAAGTCGAACTTAAAAATGCATCCATTTCTTTTAAGGGTGACCATAATATCTTTTTTTGTAAAAAGAAAGGAATCTTAGAAAATTGTCAAATTCGTTTTACTGGAAGCAATTCTTTAGTTTTTATCGATGAAAATGATTATCCATTATCCCTTAATATGAGACTTGGAAACGATTCGGTTATTTATATTGGAAAAAAGTGTTACACCAATAAAACAAGTTTTTTATATGCAACCGAAAGAAAACATATTTTTCTTGGAGATGAACTGCTTTTATCTTTTCATACCTATTTTCGAACTGCTGATCCACATATTCTTTATGATACCAAAACCAACCAAAGAATCAATCCTAGTCAAAGCATTTTTCTTGGAGATCATATTTGGATTGGACAAGAATGTTTCCTTTTAAAAGGAACGATCATGGGATCTGGTAGTGTCCTTGGTGGTCATAGTGTCATCACCAAAAAAATAGTTCCATCCAATACGTTATATGCAGGAAATCCAGCCAAAAAAAGAAAAGAACACATCTTTTATGGAAGTCCGGAAGCAACGCATGATTTTCATCAAGAAGATATCGAAAAAGCAAAAGTTTATAAAGAAAAAGATTCTTATGTTTATAAGGAAGACTAACATACACTTTCTTTTCAGCAAATGGATGAAACATTATCTTCTTTAAAAACTTCAAAAGAAAAAAAAGAATATTTAGAAACTAAGATATCCAAGCATCTTTATAAAAATCGTTTTGCGATTGATGAAAAGAATCCCATATCCATTGGTAAACCATTAAATGTTATGGAAAAGCATAACTAGAAAGGAGAAACTATGAACAAGAAAAAAATAGGAATTGTTTTAGGAATTCTTCTTGTTTGTCTTCTTATCCTTTTTCTAAATCCCAAAGAAAAACCAAAAGAAGAAAACATTCTTTATTCCAAACAATTTGAAAATGTTATTTATCGTTTTAAACAAGAAGATTATGCTTTAGGTCAAAATTGGATTATTAGTATAGAAAAAAGTACAGATTTTGGAAAAACTTTTACAAAAATGAATGAAGAAGGATTAACGGTAAGTCAAAAGCCACTCTTTTCGATTTTAGATCCAACGTTAATTTTTGCGATCAAATCGGAAAATTTACAAAAATACAACGATTATTTAGGAATCTATGTTTCTCATGATGAAGGAAAAACCTTTCAAAATGCGAAAATTCTTTATGATAAGGATTCGATAGAAATTTTAACCATTGAAAAACCACCTTATAAACAAAATCAAGATTTATTGCTGCTTTGCTCAATCTATACGTTAAATGATCAAAGAGATGGTTATCAAACAAAAGAACTGTTTTTCCAAAGTACAGATCAAGGGCTTACTTGGACATTAAAAGAAGAAAAAAAGTCTCAATGAGACTTTTTATTTTGCTAATAAATCACAAATAATATTACTAATTTCGGTTGGATTTTCAATCGATAATCCTTCAATTAAACGAGCTTGTGCATATAAAACTTCCGTATATTGTTTAAAAGCAACTTTGTCTTTTTTATAAAGTGTTTTTAATTTTTCTCCAATTGGATGTTTTTCATTGATTTCCATAATTTTTTTCGAAGAAACTTTTTGATCGATTGGCATAGCATTCATTACTTTTGCCATTTGATTGGAAATTTCTCCTTCCGTTGTTAAACAAACTGGATGATTTTTCAAACGATGGGTAAAGCGAACGTCTTCTACCTCTCCTTTTAAATCTTCTTTCATTAAAGTAAACATATCTTTATATTTTTTATTTGTTTTTTCTAGTTCTTCTTTTTCTTCTTTTGTATCTAAATCAAAATCTTTATCGCAAACATTTAAGAATTTCTTTCCATCATAATCCATAAGAACTTGAAGAACAAATTCATCAACATAATCTGTTAAATATAATACTTCATAGTCTTTATCTTTAACATTTTCCACTTGTGGAAGTAAATCAATTTTATCAATCGATTCTCCAGAAGCATAATAAATGTTTTCTTGTCCTTCTTTCATTCTAGAAAGATATTCTTTAAACGTTACAAGTTTCTTTTCTTTTGATGAATAGAAAAGAAGTAAATCTTTTAATTCATCTTTATGAAGTCCAAAATCGTTATAAGCACCAAATTTTAAACTCATACCAAAATTTTTGAAAAATTCTTCATATTTTTCTCTATCTTTTTCTAGCATGTTTTCTAGTTCGTTTTTAATTTTCTTTTCGATGTTTTTCGCAATATTTTTTAATTGACGATCTTTTTGAAGCATTTCTCTTGAAATATTTAAAGATAAATCACTACTATCAACAATTCCTTTTACAAATGCGAAATAATCTGGAAGTAAATCCGAACATTTTTCCATGATTAATACACCATTGGAATAAAGTTCTAATCCTTTTTCATATTCTTTAGAATAAAAATCATATGGAGCATGAGAAGGGATATATAAAAGTGCATGATAAGTACTCATTCCTTCTACATAAGTAGAAATGGTTTTTAAAGGTTTTTCATAATCAAAGAATTTTGATTTATAAAAATCATCGTAAGCTTCTTCGGTTACTTCTTTCTTATTTTTCTTCCAAATTGGAACCATACTATTTAAACTTTCTGTTTCGGTTACGGTTTCATATTCCTCTTTGGTTCCTTCTTTTAAATGTTCATGTTCAACATTCATTTTGATTGGATATTTAATGTAATCGGAATATTTTTTTACCATTCTTTGAATTTTATAAGAATCTAAATATTCTTTATAAGATTCGTCTTCATCATCTTTTTTGATATGTAAAATAATATCGGTCCCGAAATCTTTTTTCTCACATGGGGTAATGGTATACCCATCGGCTCCTTCACTCACCCATTTATAAGCTTTGGTCTGTCCGTAAGCTTTACTAATTACTTCTACTTTGTCACTAACCATAAATGCGGAATAAAAACCTACTCCAAATTGTCCAATAATGTCAATTTCTTCTTTTTTCTCTTTTTCAGTTTTGAAATCAAAAGAACCACTTTTTGCAATCGTACCTAAATTATTTTCTAGTTCTTCTTCGGTCATTCCAATTCCGTTATCAGAAACGGTAAGAGTTCTATTTTTATCATCAATTTCAAGCCAAATGGCAAAATCTTCTTTTTTGCGATCAATTTTTGTATCCGTTAATGATTGATAATATAATTTGTCTAAGGCATCGCTAGCATTGGAAATTAATTCTCTTAAAAAAATTTCTTTATTTGTATAAATGGAATTTACCATCAAATCGAGTAATTTTTTCGATTCTGCTTTAAATTCTTTTTTCTTCATTGTTTACCTTCTTTCTTGTACACTTATCATTATAACACTTTTTTAGCACTTGTCAATATTAAGTGCCAATTTTAGTTAAGAAAAAAAGAGCTTAACTAATTACTTTATATAGAAAAGCTCCTACTTTTTGAGAAAATGGTGCACGGTAAACTCTTTTGGGATGTTTTTTTTGAATGGCTTTTAAAATACAATTGGAAATACTATCTAAGTTTTTCTTTCCTAATAAATGTAAGAAAAGATCTTCTTTTTTTCGTAAGACTTTTTCTTGATTTTTAAAATAAGAAGTTTCAAAATCTTCGTATTTATTTTCTAACATAACTCGGTTAAATCCCGTTAAGTAAAGACCTGGTTCTACTAAAATCATTTTGATATCCGTCTTTAATAGTTTCAGTTCCATTCGCAATGTTTCGGCTAATTTAATGATGCTTGCTTTGGTTGCACAATATCCTCCTAAAAAAGGAACTGGTACAATTCCTGCGAGAGAAGACATCATAATAATTCTTCCTTCTTTTCTTTCAATCATTTGTTTTAATACGGTTTGGACAATTTCAAAGTTGGAAAACACATTAACTTCAAAGTTTTCTCTTAATTTTTCAATTGGCATCTCACTAATGCTTCCTCCGTAACCAACTCCAGCATTACACACTAAAATATCAATTTTTAAGTTTTCTAATTTTTCTTGATCTTTTTTGGATGTGATATCTATTTTTAATGGATGAATGTTAAAATTGGATTGATAGATTTTTTTGATTTCTGCTAATTGACTTTTGGTGTAGACGCTTACATAAATGGTTACATTTTTATGTTTGATTTTATCGATTACATCTTTTGCGATTCCACTTCTTGCTCCTGTAAATAAAATATTCATCGGATCACCTATTTTACTTTGATCCATTTTTCTTTTTTTTAAACATTTTGTTCGAAAAGAAAAAAAACGCTAAGCGTTTTTTAGTAATTTTCTTTTAATAATTCGAAATATGCTTTTGGATGTGCACAAACTGGACAAACTTCTGGAGCTTCTTCTCCGAAATGAACATGTCCACAATTTCTACAAATCCACATTGCTGGTGCTTCTTTTTTGAATACTTGTTCTTCTTTTACATTATTTAATAAAGCATTGTATCTTTCTTCATGACGTTTTTCGATTTTTCCAACTTCTTCAAATAGGAATGCAATGTGATCAAATCCTTCTTCTTTGGCAGTTTTTGCAAATCCAGCATACATATCGGTCCATTCATAGTTTTCACCAGCAGCTGCATCTTTTAGATTTTCTGCGGTACTAGGAATATCTCCATCATGTAATAATTTGAACCAAATTTTTGCATGTTCTTTTTCGTTTCCTGCAGTTTCTTCAAAAATTGCAGCAATTTGTTCAAATCCTTCTTTTTTTGCTTTTGAAGCATAATATGTATATTTATTTCTA
>CALVWH010000120.1 GCA_944364705.1 uncultured Bacilli bacterium
ATCAAGAAATTGAAACATTACAAAACCAAACCAATGACTTAAAAAAATCTTTAGAAAAAGAAACCGATCCGGATGTACTTAATGAAAAAATACAAGTAGTGAATCTTGGCGAAAAGATTTTAGAAGAACCTTATGTTCTATCTCTTCTTTTAAATAAAGAAGAAGAGGTAAATTTTGATATCCAAACAAAATATCAAATTGCTTTAGCAATGATGCAAACAAACAAAGACACAAAAAATGTTCAAAAAGATGGAAAAGTTCAAACCTTTTATTCCGATATTTTCATTAATCAATACATGAAAGAACTTTTTGGAATAAAAAACTTTACCAATTCAAAGGACTATACAAAAAAAGCTTTTTGTGAATCAACCTATGATCTTAGTGGGCAAGGCCTTTATGAAGATTGCCAAAACCAGAAAGAAACTATTGAAATACCAGAACACACCATAGAATTAAAAAATTTACAAAAAGAAGATCAAACGGTTTCATTAACGTATGAGATTACCTTAAAAGAAAAAAACGAAAAAGAATATGTATCAAAAACAACAAGCATTCTTACGTTTAAAAAAGATGGGCTTTCTTATGTGTTATCCGAAATAAAAAATCGAAAAGAGACTTAAGTCTTTTTTTTTGAACGAAAAATCAATATCTATTTCATACAAACAAACGTTTGCAAAAACTTTACAAAAAGATTTCCCTGTGATATACTTTAATCACAAAAGTGTATATTTCAAAAAAACATAGAAAGGAAAGAACAAAATAGGAAAATAAAATCATTTACAATCGAGATTTTGTTCTAGGTGAAATAATGGATCATATAAAAGATAAATTATCCCTTGTTCCCAATAAACCTGGGTGCTATCAAATGAAAAACAAAGAAGGAACCATCATTTATGTTGGAAAAGCAAAAAAATTAAAAAATCGGTTATCTTCTTATTTTCGTGGAACTCACACCGGAAAAACCGCCAAACTGGTAAGTGAAATTGCTGACTTTGAATACATCATTGTTGGAAGTGAAACCGAATCTTTAATTTTAGAATTAAATCTAATAAAAAAATATGATCCAAAATATAATATTTTACTAAAAGACGATAAAACCTATCCTTACATTGAATTAACCAACGAAGAAGTTCCTCGTTTATCCATTGTACGTTCCTTATCTCGAAAAAAAAATAAACATGCTTATTTGTATGGACCATATCCAAACGTAACCGCAGCACGCAATACCGTAAATTTACTAAACCGTATTTATCCGTTAAAAAAATGTAAAACTTATCCAAAAAAACCATGCCTTTATTATTATATTGGACAATGTTTAGGTTATTGCACGAAAGAAATTGATCAAAACCAAATTCAAACCTTAAAAAATGATATCATTCGTTTCTTAAAAGGAGACGATTCGTTAATTAAAGAAAAATTAGAAAAAGAAATGTTAGAAGAAAGTGAAAAATTAAATTTTGAACGAGCCAAAGAATTAAAAGAACTCTTAGATTATATTAAAGTAACGTTAACCAAACAAAAAGTTGAAATAAGCGATATGATTGACCGTGATGTATTTGGGTATTTCGTATCCAAAGGTTACTTATCCATTCAAGTATTCTTTATTCGGAGTGCCAAAATATTAGAAAGACATTACAAAATTGTTCCATTAATTGACGATGTCAAAGAAGAACTTACTAGATATATCGCAACTTTTTATGAAAAAAACTTTTTACTTCCAAAAGAAATCTTAGTCCCAGAAGAAGTGGATACCCTTTTATTAGAAGAATATCTTAAAATTCCCGTAAAAGCTCCTGTTCGAGGAACCAAAAAGAAAATTGTTGAAATGGCAAATAAAAATGCTGAAAATGCATTAAATGAAGAATTTGAACTAATAAAAAAAGACGAAGAAAAAACTTTAGAAGCAAACGAAGAATTAAGAAACGTTTTAAACATGGAAACATTAAATCGAATCGAACTGTTTGATAACTCCAATTTATTTGGAAACTATAACGTATCCGGAATGGTCGTATATAAAAATGGGAAACCATCCAAAAACGATTATCGAAAATTCAAAATAACCTTAGATAAAAACGATGATTATGGAACTATGAAAGAAGTTATTTACCGAAGATACTTTCGTGTTTTAAAAGACGATTTAGAACGTCCAGACTTAATTATTGTCGATGGTGGAATTGGTCAAATACACTGTGCAAGAGAAGTATTAAATTCTTTAAACATGAACATTAAAGTCGTTGGGTTAAAAAAAGACGATAAACATGCCACCAGTGCTTTATTAGAAGGAGACCCTATTCATGAAATTCCCATCGATCGAAAAAGTAATCTATTTTACTATTTAGAGAGAATGCAAGACGAAGTCCATCGGTATACGATTACCTATCATAAACAATTAAGAAGCAAAGGATCGTTAGAAAGCATTTTAGATCATGTCGAAGGAATCGGAGCAAAACGAAAAAAAGAACTCTTAAAAAAATACCATACGATTTCCAAAATAAAAGAAAGTTCTATCGAAGAGTTATCAAAAATTTTACCAGAAAAAACGGCCGAAAAATTATTAACCTTTTTGAAAGAGAGGGAGGTGAAAAAATGAAGTTTTATATTTGTCCAATTTGTGGAAATATCGTTCGAAAAGTTGTCGATCAAGCAGGTACTTTAGTTTGCTGCAACCAACCAATGAAAGAATTGGAAGCTGGAAAAACCGAAGGTGCTTTAGAAAAACATATTCCCGTATATGAAGTAAAGGAAAATGAAATCCATGTACAAGTAGGGGAAGTATTACATCCAATGGAAGAAAAACACTGGATTACCGATTTGTTTTTTGTAACCGAAACCATGGAATATCATAAAGTATTTAAAAAAGACGAAAAACCAGTTGCAACATTCCCTTATGAAGAAGGAACTTTATATGCTTTATGTAATTTACATGGACTTTGGGAAAAAGAAGTAAAAAAATAGGAATCGCTTGGATTCCTTTTTTTTAATCATATAATTCTTGTTTTAAAAGTTCAATATTTTCATTCATAATTTGAATATAATCTTGTTCATTGTTTTGTTCTTCATCCGAAATGGTCATAAGGGAATGAAAGGTTAAGGTTTGAACTTTTGTTTGATCGACAATCTTTTTCACAGTTGCATTCATTTCTTCATCATTTCTTAAATAAATGTAATTGATTTTTCCTTGATTAATTAACGAAGTAACATCATTGATTATCTTTTCCGTTAAGTTTTCATTTTCTTCTAAAGAAATTACCGTAATTCCATATTTCTCTAAAAATTTAAAAGCATCACTCGAAGTTACCAATAATTTATTACTAGAACTTTCCGCAATTAATTTAATTTTCGCATCAATTTCCGAAACTTCTAATTTTAATTCTTCATATTTTTCATTAATTTCGTTGATTAAATATTGATTGGTAATATATTCTCCGAGACCAGCTTTAATATTTTGGGCTAACATTAAAAAATTACTTGGATTTAACCAAACTTCTGTTAAATCATTGGTATAATCCATACTTAAAGAAGCATCGATAATTTTTAAATTTTTATTACTATTAAACATTTGAATCACATAATTTTTTTCTTTCTCTAATAAGCCATTAAAAATAAATAAATTTCCTTGACTGTAATCTTCCAATTGTTTTTCTGTTAAATCATACGAATTCATAGAAACACCATTCGGATAAATACTTTGTACCGTACTATGGTCTCCATAAAGACGATTGGTAATATAAGCAATTGGATAATTAGACGTGTAAATTGTAATATCTTCAAATTCATCTCGTTTAAAACAACCACTCGTTAAAAAAATAGATACACATGCAAGAGCAACTAAAAATTTTTTCATTTTTTCCTCCTTTTGGGTACTGGATCATACCCACCTTTACTAAAAGGGTTACATTTTAAAATTCTTTTTATTGTAAGAAAGGTTCCATAAAAAAAACCAAACTCTTCATATGCTTCGATGGCGTAGTTGGAACAAGTTGGTCTGTATTTGCAAGCATTATGAAAATCTCCTGGAATTTTTTGATACTGTTTAATCAACCATATAGCGATATGTTTCATACTTCACCTTACTGTTTATTATACTAGAAATCATACAAAAAGTAAAATATTTTTCTCTTTTCTTTCTCATAAAATCATTGTATAATGGATAAAGGAGGGAGCGACCTTATGAAAATATTAGAAGATTTAGGAATTCATATCAAAGATCAAATGTTATTTGAAACAGCGTTTACGCATACGTCTTATGCCAATGAACATGCTTGTGAAAGTTATGAACGTTTAGAATTTTTAGGAGATGCGGTTTTAGAACTTGCGATGAGTGATTATTTATATCATCAAAATACAAAAGCCGAAGGAGAAATGACAAAAATTCGTGCTCATTATGTTTGTGAAGAAGCTTTATTTGAATATTCTATGAAATTACAACTAAATCAGTATTTAAGGTTAGGAAAAGGAGAAGAAGAAAACGGAGGAAAATATCGAAAAGCCATTGTAGCCGATATTTTCGAAGCAATGATTGGTGCTCTTTATTTAGACCAAGGAATGGAATCTGTTGTAAAATTTATGAAAGCTTACATTTTTCCGATGATTGAAAACGGAGAAATTGAATCGTTTCAAGATTATAAATCTTTGTTACAAGAATTTGTTCAAACGGATAAACGTTGTTTGAAATATACGATTGTCAATGAAGAAGGTCCCTCTCATTTAAAAACATTTACTGCTGAAGTTACGATTGACGGGATGGTTTATGGAAGAGGAACTGCGCATAGTAAAAAAGAAGCAGAAATGCGTGCTGCGAAAAATGCACTCAAAAAAAGTGTAAAATTATAGAAGGAGGATGTTATGGGAAGAGCATATGAAGTTCGTAAAGCGAGCATTCAAAAAACAGGAGCTGCAAAAGCAAAACTATATTCGATGTATGCGAGAGAGATTTATCAAGCGGCAAAAACAGGAGGAATTGAAGTAGAAGCAAATTCTGCACTAAAACGTTTGGTTGAAAAAGCCAAAAAAGAACAAGTTCCAATGGATATTATTAAAAGAGCGATCGATAAAGTAAATAGTGGAGTAGATGAATCTTATACTTCGGTCACTTATGAATTATTTGGACCAGGAGGATCTAATGTCATTGTCGAATGTTTAACCGATAATTTAAATCGAAGCATTAGTAGCATTCGTGCAGCAGTAAACAAATGTCATATTAAAATGGGAGCAATGGGAAGTGTCTCTTATATGTATGATCATTTTGCTGTAGTATCTTTTAAAGGATTGGATGCAGAAAAAACAATGGATTTGATGATTGAACAAGATTTAGATGTTTCGGATATCGAAGAAGAAGACGGACAAGTAATTATTTATAGTGATCCAAAAGATTTATTCGCAATCAAAGATGCTTTATTAAAAGCTTTACCAAACATTACTTTTGATTTAGATGAAATTGTTTGGATTGCCAAAGATAAAATTTCTTTACAAGGAGAAGATTTAGAAATCTTTAAACGTTTATTAACTTTACTTGACGATATTGAAGACGTTCAACACGTATATCATAATGTAGAAAATGTAGAATAAAGATTCTTTGAAAACGTTTTAAAAGAAACGTTTTTTTCTTGAACATCTTTTCAAAAAAAAATTTTATGTTATACTATTGTTTACAGGTGATATTATGGATAAAATTATAATCAAAGGAGCTCGGGAAAATAATTTAAAAAACATTTCCATTGAGCTTCCTAAAAATAAATTAATTGTTATGACAGGGGTATCTGGTTCTGGAAAATCTTCCCTTGCGTTCGATACGATTTATGCAGAAGGGCAAAGACGATACATTGAAAGTTTATCGGCATATGCTAGACAATTTTTAGGTGGAAGTGAAAAACCAGAGGTCGATTCGATTGAAGGATTATCTCCTAGTATTTCTATTGATCAAAAAACAACGAATAAAAATCCACGATCAACCGTAGGGACCGTTACCGAAATTTATGATTATTTACGTTTGCTTTTCGCAAGAATTGGGACACCTTTTTGTCCTACCCATCATATTCCCATTACGAGTCAAAGCATCGAAGAAATGACCAATCAAGTCCTTTCTTTAGAAGAAAAAACAAAAATTCGTATTCTAGCACCCATTGTTCATGGCGAAAAAGGAACCCATAAAGATTTGTTAGAAAAACTTAGAAAAGATGGATACATTCGGATTATGGTCGATGGAACCGAACGAGATTTATCCGAAGAAATCGTATTAGAAAAAAACAAAAAACATAATCTGGAAGTTGTGATTGACCGTTTAATCATCAAAGAAGGAGTTCGAAGTAGACTTTATGAAGCCATTGAACTTAGTTCGAAATTAGCTCACGGTAAAGTGTTGATTGATGTTGTAGGAAAAGAACCAATGCTTATGAGCGAGACTTATGCTTGCCCAAACTGTGATTTTTCTCTTCCAGAATTAGAACCTCGAATGTTTTCCTTTAATGCCCCTTATGGCGCTTGCCCCGAATGTAAAGGATTAGGATTTAAACAAAAGATCGATTTGGATTTAATTATTCCAGATCCAAATAAATCCGTAAACGAAGGAGCTATTTTACCAATTAACGTAGACGATAATATTTATTATAATGAACTTGTTACGACTTGTGAATTTTATCATATCGATTTAAATAAAAAATTTAAAGATTTAACCAAAGAAGAACAAGACATTATTCTTTATGGATCCAAAGATCTAATTGAATTTCGTTATGTTGCCAAAAATGGAAACACGAGAAAAACAACCTCTTATTTTGAAGGAATTATCACCAACTTAGAAAGAAGATACTTAGAGACAAAAAGTAATTGGATTCGGGATTGGATCGAAGGATATATGACCGAACTAGAATGTCCAGTATGCCATGGATCCAGATTATCAAGCGATGTTTTATCTGTCCTTATTGGTGGAAAAAATATTTATGAAGTTACAAAACTTTCGATCAAAGATCTTTATACTTTTTTAAACCAGTTAAAATTAACCCCTTCCCAAGAAGAAATCGCATCCCTTATTTTAAAAGAAATTAAGAGTCGATTATCGTTCTTAATTAACGTAGGATTATCCTATTTAACCTTAAATCGAAGTGCTGGAACTTTGTCCGGAGGAGAAGCACAGCGAATCCGTTTAGCAACCCAAATTGGTTCTAGACTTACGGGGGTTTTATATGTTCTAGACGAACCTTCCATTGGACTTCATCAAAGAGACAATCAAAAACTCATTCGTTCTTTACTAGAAATGCGAGATTTAGGAAATACCCTAGTTGTTGTAGAACATGATACCGATACGATGCTTGCTTCTGATTATTTAGTAGACATTGGCCCTGGAGCAGGTCTTCATGGTGGAGAAGTCGTCGCCGCCGGAACTCCAGAAGAAGTGATGAAAAACCCAAAAAGCTTAACAGGAAAATATTTAACCGGCGAATTAAAAATTGAAATTCCTGAAAAAAGAAGAAAAGGGAATAAGGAATATTTAGAGATCAAAGGTGCCAAAGAAAACAATTTAAAAAATATTAATGTAAAAATTCCTTTACATACCTTTACTTGTATCACTGGAGTTTCTGGAAGTGGAAAAAGTACTTTAATTAATGAAATCCTTTATAAATCCTTAAACAACTATTTATATAAAACCAAAGAAAAACCAGGAAAACATAAAGAAATTAAAGGATTGGAATGGATTGATAAAGTTGTCGATATTAGTCAAGCTCCGATTGGACGTACTCCGCGAAGCAATCCTGCTACTTATACCGGTGTTTTTGATGATATCCGGGAAGTATTTGCTTCTACGAAAGAAGCAAAAATGAAAGGGTATGATAAAGGTCGGTTCTCGTTCAATGTAAAAGGTGGACGCTGCGAAGCTTGCTGGGGAGATGGTGTTAAAAAAATCGAAATGCATTTCTTACCAGACGTTTATGTACCTTGTGATGTTTGTCATGGAACTCGTTACAACCGAGAAACTCTAGACATCAAATTCAAAGGGAAAAATATTTATGATGTATTAGAAATGCGTGCCGAAGAAGCTTTAGAATTTTTCTCTGCTTTCCCAAAAATAAAAAACAAACTTCAAATGCTTTGTGATGTTGGTCTTTCTTATATCAAACTTGGACAAAGTGCACCAACGTTATCTGGAGGAGAAGCTGGTAGAGTAAAACTTGCGAAAGAATTACAAAGAAAAGGAACAGGAAAAACGCTTTATATTTTAGATGAACCAACCACAGGATTACATAGCGATGACATAAAAAAATTATTAGTCATTTTAAATCGAATTGTCGATCAAGGAGATTCTGTTTTGGTAATTGAACACAATTTAGACGTTATTAAAGTTGCAGATTATTTAATCGATCTTGGACCAGAAGGTGGAGATGAAGGAGGAAAAATTGTCGCAAAAGGAACTCCAGAAGAAGTAGCACAAGTAAAAGAAAGTTATACCGGACAATTTTTAAAAGATCTTTTATGCAAGAAATAAAAGAAATAAAACAAGAAAATTTAGAAGCTTTGTACCAAGTTTTTAAAGACTTGATCGAAATTTCTTTTCGTTATGCATACACGTTTAAAGAATTTGATGCCTCTTTACTTTCCTATGGAAAACAATATTTCGAAGAATGGAAAAAAGAAGAGAAAATCTTAAAATATTTATCGGTTTACCAAACATATTTAAACGATCCTTTTTTATCTTCTTACTTTTCTTATCTTGATACGTTTTTTAAACAAAGATATTCATGGATCGACAACATCTTTTTCATGTACGAAGAAGCAATCGAAACCCATCAAAAACAAAGAATTGTTTGCAAACCTATTCCTAAGACGATATGTTTAGAAAAAGAATACGAGACCATCTTTTCTTCGTTTCCTTTTGAAAGAGTATTAAAAGATTATCTTCTTACGTTTTCTTGGAAAGAAAAAACATTAGAAACCGTGAAAGAAAAAATTACTTATATCGAAGATCCTTATTTTTTCGGTGTCTATGGAAATGATCCCCTAACGTTTGATCAAATTCATCTTTGTGTTCCACAAATGAAAGACATTAAAACCTTTTTAGTAAACTTACATGAATATTTACATGCGTACTATATTTATCTTCAAAAACATGAAATGGATGAACATTTAGTAAGACAAGAAGAAAACAAATTTATCAAAAAATACAGATTAACTTCTTATTTGCGAAAGGAAACTTTAAAAAAATAAGACTATTTGCGAAAACGATCAAAATTTGCTATGATAGTAAGAGGAGAAGTAGTTAGAAAAGAGGAGATTATGGATAGTTATTTTCTAAGTTATTTACTCATTTTCGTAGGATTTTTTATTACTTTATATGCTCAGATTCATATTACCAATACCTATAAAAAATATGCAAAAGTAAACAATAAAAAAGGATTAACTGGGAGAGAAACGGCGAGACAAATTTTAGACTCCCATGGTCTTTCCAATATTTATATTGTAGAAACCAATGGATTTTTAAGTGATCACTACGATCCATCTAGAAAAGTCATTCGGCTTTCTAGAGAAATTTATCATGGAACTTCCATCTCATCGTTAGCGGTTGCTGCTCATGAATGTGGTCACGCGATTCAAGACAAAGAAAACTATTCCTTTTTAAGATTTCGAAGCATGTTTATTCCCATTGTAAATTTTGCTTCTTATGCAGGATATTTTGCTTTACTTTTTGGAATCTTATTTCAAGCTCTAGATTTAATTTATCTTGGAATTGCGTTAGAATTTGTTATGCTTTTCTTTCAATTAATTACCTTACCGGTAGAATTTGATGCATCCAAACGAGCTCTTCAAATTTTAGAAGGAAATTACTTAGAGAAAAAAGAAAAAGAAAGTGCCAAAAAAGTGTTAACTGCAGCAGCCCTTACTTATGTTGCTTCTGTCGTTACAACCCTTTTAGAAATCGCACGATTACTCTTGATTTTTGGAAATCGAGACGATTCTTAAGAAAAAGTGAAGAAATTCACTTTTTTCTTTTTCTTCTATCAAAAAAATGTTATAATAAATAGTGGAAATGGAGGAGCAAAATGGAAGAACTTTATCTTGGATGTCACGTATCGTTTCACAGACAAACCCAATTACTTGGATCCGTGAAAGAAGCATTATCTTATGGAGCAAATACCTTTATGTTCTATATTTCCTCTCCTCAAAATACCACGCGGTATCCCATAGATTTAGAAAACCAAAAAGAAGCGATAGCCTTTATGAAAACTCATAAAATTGATCCATCTAAGGTGGTGGTTCATGCTCCTTATATCATTAATTTAGCAACCCTCAAAAATCGTGAATTTATGATTAATTTTTTGAAAGAAGAATGTAAACGAGTACAAGCGTATGGAATGACAAAATTAGTTCTTCATCCAGGAAGTCATGTTGGACTTGGAAAACAAAAAGGAATTCAAAACATTATCGAAGCTTTAAATGAAGTCTTAAAAGAACCAACTTCGGTTGTTATTTTATTAGAAACGATGGCCGGAAAAGGAACGGAAATCGGAACCATCGAAGAGGTAATAGAAATTATCAAAAACGTAGAAAAAAAAGAAAACATTGGAATTTGTTTGGATACTTGTCATTTACATGATGCCGGATATTCTCTTACTTATTTTTCTTCTGTTTTAAACCTTATAGAAACTTCCATTGGTCTTGAAAAGATTGGATGCATCCATGTCAACGATAGTAAAAATGAGAAGGGAAGTCATAAAGATCGACATGAAAACTTTGGATTTGGAACCATTGGTTTTTCTGTCTTAGAAGAAATTGTCTATCATCCCAAATTAAAAAACGTTCCTAAAATTTTAGAAACGCCTTATGTTTCCGTAAATGATGAGGAGAAAAAAAGAAGTTTTCCTCCTTATAAATTTGAAATTGAAATGATTAAAAAGAAGAAAAAAAACCAAAATTTAATAGAAGATATTAGAAAATTTTATACATCTTAGCATATTCTAAGAAAAGAGTATGGATTTTTTCATACGTTTCTTTCGAAAAATCTTTTTTGTATTTTGAAAAGATAACTTCATAATTGGGACTTAAAAGAACTTCATAATCTTCTTTGATGGCTTTAAAAATAAGATCTATTTCTTGATTTGATAAAGAAACTTTTTGTTTCTCTGCAAAAGAAACAATATCTTGCTTGGTTATTTTTGGAATATATTTTATCACAAAATTACGAATCATATTTCACCTCATTATACCGTATGCAGAAAGTATAAAAAATTGAAAGAAAGGAGGATGTTTATGGCAAAAAAGAAAAGTCAAAAGAAAAAGAAAACACAAACACAAAAGAAAAAAAACGTTCAAAAAAAACCAATTCCAAAACAAAAGACAATGAAAGAAATTTTAAATCAAAAAGTTACTTGGCCTCTTTTAAAACAATATGTTTTCCAACCATTTAAAAATTATTTTCTTTATTTAGGATCCTTATATGCAAAAGCATTCTCTATTCTATTCGTTTATGTGAAAACCTATGGTCTTCTTTTTGTAAAACAATTATATGCATACGTTTCTTATTTACTTACTTCTTTTATAAAAACCATTCAATTTTTATACCCATATGGGAAAAAATACTTTTTTTGGCTTCTAAAAGAACTGAAAGAATATTTTTTATTTCTATTGTTTGGACCAAAAAGAATCTTTCTATCCCTTCGAATGCATTGGCGAAATTATCAAAAAAAACAAGAAGAATTTCTTTCGATGTCAACCGTAAAAACAACCAATTACGCAAAAAATAAAAAACAAATCAATCATAAAGAAAAAAGAAGAAAAAAACCGATTCCTATCGTTGTTCGAGGTCGATACTATATTTTGATTGCCTTTATTATTTGCTTTTTATCGATTATTTATGTCAGACTTTTTGATATTCAAGTCATTAAAAGTGAAGAATACCAAAAGAAAGTCGTTTCTTTAACAGAAAAAATTGTTTATGGAGATAGTAGTCCGAGAGGAAGAATTTATGATCGAAATCATAAACTAATTGTTAATAATAAACCAATGAAAGTAATTTATTATAAAAAACCTTCCAAAGTAACTACTTCAGAAGAAATGGAATTGGCTCGCAAACTGAGTACCATGTTATCGTTAGAATATGATAAAGTTACCGAAAAACAATTAAAAAACTTTTGGATTTTAATGTATCCAAAAAAAGCAAATGAAAAAATAACCGAGGAAGAATGGCAAAAATTAGACGAACGAAAAATTACCAGTGATGATATTTATGATTATAAAATGGAGCGGATTACCGAAGAAGATTTGAAACAATTAACGGAAGAAGACCGAAAAACAGCTTATCTTTATGCTTTGATGAATAAAGGTTATTCTTACGATGAAAAAATATTAAAAAAAGAGAATGTTACCGATGAAGAATATGCGAATATTTCAGAAAATGCATCGGAATTAAATGGTGTAGGAACAAAGCTTGACTGGGAAAGAGAATATCTTTATGGAGATACCTTTAAAACAATTTTAGGTAGTGTATCTTCTAGTGAAAGCGGAATTCCTGCGGAATTAAAAGATACATATTTAAAAAAAGGATATAGTTTAAATGATCGGGTTGGAACAAGTTACTTAGAATATCAATACGAAGACCTTTTAAAAGGAACAAAAAATAAATATCGGGTCTTATCGGATGGAACTTATAAATTAATTGAAGAAGGAACTCGTGGAAACGATATTGTATTAACCATTGATATCGAACTTCAACAAGCGGTAGAACAAATTTTAGAAGAAGAATTAATCAATGCCAAAAAAGAACCAAATACGGAATATTACAATCGTTCCTTTGTGATCATTCAAGAAGCTAAGACCGGAGAAATTTTAGCAATGGCTGGAAAACAAATATTAGAAAAAAATGGGGAATATAAAATCTATGATTATACCCCAGGAATTGTAACTTCTCCGGTGGTTATTGGATCCGCCGTAAAAGGAGCTTCACACATTGTCGGATATAACACAGGAGCTCTTCGCATTGGCGAATATCGTTACGATAGTTGTGTTAAAATCGCCGCAACTCCAATTAAATGTTCTTGGACCCAATTAGGATTATTAAACGACGTTAGTGCTTTAGCACAATCATCAAATACGTATCAATTCTATACGGCTATGAAAGTTGGAAAAGGAAATTATGTATACGATGGTGTTTTAAAATTAGATCCTACTGCTTTTGATATTTACCGAAACACGTTTGCTGAATTTGGTCTTGGAGTAAAAACAGGAATTGATTTACCAACCGAATCTTTAGGATTTAAAGGAGAAGACCGAAAACCTGGACTTTTATTAGACTTTTCCATTGGACAATATGATACATATACACCAATTCAATTATCGCAATATATTACAACCATTGCGAATAATGGAAATCGGTTAGAACCACATTTATTAAAAGAAGTATACAATCCAACCAAAGACGGACTTACGTCTTTAAAAAGCAAAGTCGAACCAAAAGTATTAAATAAAGTAAATACCCAAGATAAATACATGCAACGAGTAAAAGAAGGATTCCGTGCAGTTATGACTTATGGAACTGGAGTTGGTTACATTGATTCTCAATATAACGCTGCTGGAAAAACTGGAACAAGTGAAAGCTTTGTGGATACCGATGGAGATCATAAAGTTGATAAAGAAACCGTTAGCAACTCTTTTGTTGCATATGCACCTTATGATGATCCAAAAGTAACGTTTACTGTAATTTCTCCAGATATTAGTCATCGTTATTATCAAAGTACCTATAATACACCAGTAAATAAACGAATTACGCAAAGAGTTACGCAAAAATATTTTGACATTTATGGATAATCTGGTATAATAGTAAAGAATAAAAAAACAAAAAGGAGGGAAAGTATGGCAAAAAGTAAAAAAGGAGACGTTCGTGGACTTGTAACCTTACGTTGTGAAGAATGTGGACATGAAAATTATAGAGAAGAAAAAAACAAAAGAAATACTCCTGATCGTTTAGAATTAAATAAATATTGTAAATACTGTCAAAAAACAACAGTACATAAAGAGAAAAAATAATAAAAGAAAGATAGAAAATAAAAAGAAAAGTAAATTGTTTCTTTTCTTTTTTTAAGGAGGAACTATGTTTAATATTAATGACATTAAAAATGGAGTAACCTTTTTATATGACGGTCAAATTTATCAAGTTGTTGATTTTTTACACGTAAAACCTGGAAAAGGTTCTGCATTTATGAAAGCAAAATTAAAAAATTTACGGACTGGTGGAACCGTTGAAAAAACATTTAATACCAATGTAAAATTAGAAAAAGCAATGATCGAAAGACAAAACATGCAATTTCTTTATAACACTGGAGACAGTTATAACTTCATGAATATGGAAACATATGAACAAATTGAACTACAAAAAGAACAATTAGGAGAAGAAGCAAAATTCTTAAAAGAAGGACTTGATGTTATTGTAACTTTTTATGAAGGAGAACTTTTAGGAATTATTCTTCCAGATAAAATTGAATATGAAGTTGCACATACAGAACCAGCAGTAAAAGGAAATACCACCAACAATGCACAAAAAGATGCGGTTCTTGAAAACGGATTAACGGTGCGTGTTCCATTATTTGTTGGAGAAGGAGAAAAAATCTTAATTTCTACTAAAGATGGAAAATATGATTCTAGAGCTTAATGCTCTTTTTTTGTACCATAGGAAAGTCATAGAACAATATATATTATGAACAATTGTTCGTAAAAGTATTTACAAAAATATTTTTCAATGTTATACTTGGTATATCAGAAAGAGAGGGGATCCTATGCACATCTTAAAAGGTTATGTATTTAGACTTTATCCAAACAAAGACCAAGAAGAAATTATAAATAAAACCATAGGATCTTCAAGATTTATCTATAATTATTTTTTAGAAGATAAAATAAAAGAATATAAAGAAACTGGTAAAAGTAA
>CALVWH010000121.1 GCA_944364705.1 uncultured Bacilli bacterium
ATTTTTCTTTTTCATTCATTCTTAATTCAACCTTTCTCATTCATGTCACCTCGGTGACATATTATATATTAACTTGAGACATTTTCGAAAGTTAACACTTAAGACATTATCATAAATTAATCATACGTTTCTAAGGAAACGTTTTTTCTTCGTTGAATTTCTTTTTTTCTTATGATATAATGAAAGGGTAGTACAATATAGAGCATGGAGGAAGCTATGAAAAAGACAATCAGAGATTTTGACTTACAAGGAAAAAGGCTAATCATTCGTGTTGATTTTAACGTTCCCATGAAAGATGGGAAAATTATCGATGATACACGAATCGAAAAAGCTTTGCCTACCATTTTATATGCCAAAGAGCATGGGGCAAAAATTCTTTTGATGTCTCATTTAGGGAGAATCAAAACAAAAGAAGATCTTGAAAAAAACACGTTATATCCAGTTGCAAAACGTTTAGAAGAACTTATAAAAACACCTGTTTTGTTTGTTTCTGAAACTAGAGGATCTGTTTTAGAACATGCGGTTTCTTCTTTAAATGACGGAGACATTTGTTTAATGGAAAACACTCGTTTTGAAGACTTGGATGGTAAAAAAGAAAGTCAAAATGACGAAGAACTTGGAAAATATTGGGCATCTTTTGGAGATCTTTTTATTAATGATGCGTTTGGAACCGCCCATCGATCTCATGCATCCAACGTTGGGATTGCTCGTCATTTACCAAGTGGAATTGGATTTTTGATGGAAGAAGAATTAAAGTATTTAGATGAAAATTTGAAACAACCAGAAAAACCTTATGTAGTCCTTTTAGGAGGTGCAAAAGTATCCGATAAGATAGGGTTGCTTTCTAATTTATTACCAAAAGTAGATTTTTGTTTAATTGGAGGAGCTATGGCATATACTTTTTTAAAAGCCGAAGGACTTCCAATCGGAAAATCTCTTTTCGAAGAAGAAAAACTTACTTTTTGTAAAGAGTTATTAGAAAAATACAAAGAAAAAATCATTTTACCTACGGATCATCTTGTACAAAGAAAGGAAGAAATTGTTTCTTGTTTCTTAACCGATACCAAAGAAGAAGATATTGGTTATGATATTGGAAAAAGAACCGTTAAAGTGTTTCAAATGTATTTAAAAGATGCGAAAACAATTGTTTGGAATGGACCTATGGGGATGTATGAAGATCCAAAATTTGCTAGTGGAACCAAAGAAATTGGTGAAATTCTTTCAGAAAATCCTCATACCAAAATCGTATGTGGTGGAGATTGTGTCGCTGCAGTAACCATGTTTGATCTTGAAAAAAAGATGACACATATATCGACTGGGGGAGGAGCTGCTTTGGAACTTTTAGAAGGAAAAGAGCTTCCAGGCGTTGCTGCAATTGATGAAAAAACATACTAAAACCTTTTTAAATTTAGCACTTATCTTTTTTCTAACTGGTTTTGTTTTATACTTTAGTTTAAAAGATAACTATCAAGAAATTTTAAAGCACATTTTCGAAATTCATACCATTTATTTATTTGGAGCTTTTTTATGTCTTTTTGGTTATTATTTTTTCCGTATGTTATCGTTACATGCAATGATTACGGAATTTAAACCAGAATATACGAAGAAAAGAACTTTTCGTTTAGTCTTAATCACCCAGTTTTTTAATGCGATTACTCCATTTTCTTCTGGAGGGCAACCATTTCAAGTATATCATTTAAAAAAAGATGGTGTTTCGATTACTCATGGAACCAATATCGTTATGCAAAATTTTATTGTATATCAAATTGCTTTAGTTCTTTTAGGTCTTTTAGCACTCTTATATAATAGTTTTTTTCATGTTTTTAAGGAAATTCCAATTTTAAAAAATTTAGTAACCATTGGATTTTGTATTAATACTTTGGTTATTGTTTCTTTATTTTTCCTTGCGTTTTCTCAGAAATTTAGTGGATTTCTTTTAAAAATTTTAACCAAACTATGGAAAAAGAAAGCAGATAAAATAAAAAAATGGGATACTTATGTTCAAAACTTTCATCAAGGAGCAAAACGATTGTTTAAAAACAAAAAGAAACTATTTCAAAACATTGGATGTAACTTTTTAGGACTTATCTGTCTTTATTTAGTTCCTTATATGATCCTTTACGGAATGGGAAATCATGATTTAACGGTAATTACTTGTATTGTTTGCTCCGCCTATACGATGATCATTGGTGCTTTTGTTCCAATTCCTGGAGCAACCGGAGGATTAGAATATGGATACATGTCTTTCTTTGGACAAATAGTAAAAGGAACGGTTTTAAATGCATCCATGTTATTATGGCGAGCAATTACTTACTATTTTGGATTGATCGTAGGGGCAATTACTCTTAGTATTAAAAGGAAGTGAGACTATGCGAATAGGAATTTTTACCGATACGTATCCTCCTTATATTAATGGCGTATCTACTAGTATTGTGATGCTTCAAAATGCCTTAGAAAAAAAAGGTCACGAAGTGTTTATCGTAACGGTGAATGCGGATAATATGAAATATAAATATGAAAACGAAAATAAAATTATCCGGATTCCTGGAATTCCCATTGGTATTTTTGATTACCGATTAACTGGGGTATATCCTTTAAGAGCGATTGAAAAAATTCGTAAGTGGGATTTAGATATTATTCATTCTCAGACTGAATTTGGAGTAGGTACGTTTGCCCGAATTATTGCGAAACAATTTGATATTCCCATTGTTCATACGTACCATACGATGTATGAAGATTATGTCTATTATATTACCAAAGGATACTTTAATGGTGCCAGCAAGAAAATTGTAGAATATTTAACAAAATTTTATTGCGATAAAACCACAACGGAACTTATTGTCCCAACCAAGAAAACATATGATCTATTTAAGAAAAAATACGGAGTAGATCGGAATATTCATATTATTCCAACCGGAATTGAAGTAGAACGGTTTTACCGAGAAAATTTTTCTTCTAGCGAACTAGAAGAAACTCGGAAAATTCTTGGCTTTTCTAAAGAAGATGTTATTATGCTTTTTGTTGGCCGAATGGGAAAAGAAAAAAGTGTTGACTTTTTAATTGACGCTCAAAAAGAAATTGTAAAACAATGTCCAAAGGTAAAGTTTTTATTGATTGGAGATGGACCTTATTTAGAAAACTTGCAAAAGCAAGCCGTTCAAGAACATTTACAAAAAAGTGTTGTATTTATGGGAAAAGTTCCTTGGGATAACATTCCAAAATATTATGCCTTATCGGATCTTTTTGTAACCGCATCGACAACCGAGACACAAGGTCTTACCGTAATTGAAGCTATGGCAGCATCTCTACCGGTCGTTGCGATTAATGACGAAAGTTTTAATCAAGTGGTCATCCATGATTTAAATGGAAAAATTTTTGAAAACAAAAAAGAATATATTAAATGCGTTGTTTCCTTGATCCAAGATTCTAAAGAACGAAACCGAATGGGAAAACAAGCACGAATTAGTGCAGAAAAACATTCAACCAAATATTTTGCAGAACAAGTTTTGGATGTCTATAAATTAGCAATCGGAAAAGAAAATATAAAAGACCGAAGATTTTTTACAAGATTAAAAAATGTAATAAAGAGGGGATTTCATGGAAAATAAAAAAATTGTTGCCAATTTAAAAGATTCACTTTCCTTAGAAGATACCAAAAACTATGTAAAAGAATTAAGCAAACTTCCAAAAGAAATTATCCTTTGTCCCGGTATGATTTTGTTTCCTTACTTTTTAAATCAAGGATATAAAATTGGAGTACAAAATGTTGCGATGAACGAACATACTTCTTATACGGGAGAAGTAAAAGCAAGTCTTGTTTCTTCCATCGGAGGAGAATATGCACTTTTAGGACATAGTGAAAGACGGTATTATTTTCACGAAACCGATGAAGAAATTTCCAAAAAAATAAAATGTGCTTTGGAGCACCATTTACATGTTATTTTTTGCATTGGGGAAGAGAAAAAAGAAGACCCGGTCACTTTGAAAAAAAACTTAGAAAGACAAATCTATAAAGGATTACAAGGATTATCGAAAAAAGATTTGGAACATATTTGGATTGCTTATGAGCCATTTTGGTCGATTGGAAGTGGACAAACACCATCGAAAGAAGAAATAAAAGACATAGGAGTGCAAATAAAAGAAATGATCAAAAATCATTGGAATGTGAATATTCCTTTCCTATATGGAGGAAGTTTAACGGAAGAAAAAGCAAAAGAACTAGCTTCCGTTTCCGAAATTGATGGCTTTTTAATTGGAAAAGCTAGTAGTGATATTAAACAATTATTGAAAATAATAGAAGTTGCAGTATGATGTGACTTTTTTTGCTTTTATACGGCAAAAAACGACAAAAGAAGAAAAAAAACGCTATTTTCAAAAAGTCAAAAAAAAAGTATAATAGAAAATGTAAAGAGTAGTACTTGAAGGGAGATACGAAATGGAAAAAATAAAAGTACTTATGATTGATGATAATGTTAGTTTAATTGATATGGTTAAGGAGTATTTTAAAGACCATGAACGTATTGTGATTGCCGATAGTGCCGAAAATGGAGAAGAAGGATTTCAAAAAATCCAAGAAAATTTTGGTGCTTATGATGTAGTATTGCTTGATTTAATTATGCCCAAGAAAGATGGATTATACGTATTAGAATCCATGAAAGAACAAAAAATTATAAAAGATGTCATTGTTTTAACAAGTTATAATGCGAGTGACATGATTCGAACTGTTTCCGAATATGGAGTTGCTTATTTCATGCTAAAACCATTCGAATTGATCGATTTAGAAAAGAGAATTTTAGAAACCAAAAAAGAAACCAAAGGAGGAAAAAGCATTGACCTCCATTATAATAATTTAACAATTTCAATTACTAAAATTTTGCACGAATTGGGAATTCCTTCTCATATCAAAGGATATCAATATATCCGAGAAGGGATTGGAATTTTATATGAAAGGCCAGAGACCATTGGTGGAATTACAAAAGAACTTTATCCTGAACTTGCGAAAAAATACGATACGACTGTCTCTAGAGTAGAAAGAGCAATCCGTCATGCGATTGAAGTTTCATGGAATCGTGGAGATTGGGATCTAATGGAAGAAATTTTTGGTCATAGTGTCGATATTGATAAAGCAAAACCAACCAATTCAGAATTTATTGTAACGATTGCGGATAAACTTAGATTAGAGACAAGAAAGATTCATAATTGAGTCTTTTTTTTTGCAAAACTAATTTCTTTATGATATACTTTTTAAAGAATATAAATATAAAAATACCTTAGAAAGTAGGAATGTTATGCTTATTTCAACCTCTATTTTAAAAATACAAAACGATCTTGAAAAAATCAAAAAAATTGATCAATCTAGTACCGACTATATTCATTTTGATGTGATGGATGGACAGTTTGTTCCAGCAAAAACAGAATATCCGGATCTTTCTTTCTTACAAAAACCAATTGATCTTCATTTAATGGTTCAAGATGTAAAATCTTATGTTTTAAACTATCAGTCGTTACATCCGGTTTATATTACGTTTCCTTATGAGAAACATGATCATCTTTTGGATTTAATTTCTTTTGTTCGAAAGTATGCGAAGGTGGGGATTGCGATTAGTCCAAAGACGGATGTAGAAGTCTTACGGCCTTATATTGATCAAATTGATCTTGTCCTTGTGATGAGTGTAGAGCCAGGAAAAGGAGGACAACCTTTTCAAAAAGAAGTGCTCCAAAAACTAGATACGTTAAAAGAGTGGCAAAAACAATTTTCTTTTGTTATTGAAATGGATGGAGGAATTAATGAAGAAACCATTTCTCTTTGCAGGGGAATTGATTTTGCGGTTGTTGGAAGTTTTATTACGGATTTTGAGGATCCAGAAGAACAAATAAGCAAAATAAAAAAAGCAAATTAATGCTTTTTTGTCATTTGTTTTACTTTTTGTTCTTGTTTTCTAAGGTTTGCTTTTTCTTTCGCAAATGCTAAAGCTTCTAGTAAAACTTTAGGTTCAATGTTTAGTTCCTGATTAAAAATTTGAATTAAATCTTGGATATACCAATCTTCGTAGGCAAGCAATTTAATAAATTCTTCTTTGGTATGATATCCTTTGTAACAAGCACCATGTTGATAGGTTAATTGATCAAAGAAATCTGGTTTTTGCATTTGTAAATACATGACAATATCAGAAAAATAAATATCGCTACGATCCGCTAATTTTTGAAATTGTGTAAATTGATATAATTTCAAAAGTTCTGGATCTTTTTCTTGAATCACTTTCTCCATTGGTAAAGTGTTTTCTTTTTGTGATTGGCTTTCTTCTAATAGATATACCCAATCATAAAATTCTCTCGTATCTGAAAAATCTTGGATGGTGATGTCTTTTTTTTCGTTTAAATTTTTATTAGGAATACATTGTTTTCCCGTAAGTGTTGAATTATTAAAATCATTTTTTGATAATTCCATACGATCCCTCCTTTTTCTGGGTAACTACCATTATAATACAAAATAGAAAAAAGTCAAATTCATTTACTTTTCTTTCAACCTCTAGTATAATAAAAACGGTGATTTTATGAAAATATTTGTAAAAGGAAAATATCGACAAAGTATTTTTTCTACGGATCAAGGATATCATATTGGTATTTTAAAACTTACCGATACCAATTCGGAAATTTTTTCTGATTTTATTGGGAAAACCATTACTTTTACGGGATATTTTCATGAATTAAATTTAGATGATCAATATCTTTTTTACGGAGAAGAAGTAGAACATCCAAAATATGGATTGCAGTTTCAAGTTTCAGAATATGAAAGAGTAAAACCAGAAGATCGAGATGGAATTATTGCTTTTTTATCTTCGGATTTGTTTCATGGTATTGGAGAAAAACAGGCAGCAAGTATTGTGGATGTTCTTGGAAAAGATACGTTAAATAAAATATTGGAAGATAAAAATAATTTGCTTTTGGTACCAAAATTAAGTCAAAAGAAAATTGATTTGATTTATCAAACGCTTACCAAATATGAAGAAAGTTATCAGATGATTGTCTATCTTACAGAGCTTGGTTTTTCTATGAAAGATGCTCTTAGTATTTATAATACGTATAAAGGGCATACTTTAGAAAAGATTGAACATAATATTTATCAGTTGATTGATGATATTCCAGATATTAATTTTAGTAAAGTCGATGAAATTAGTAGTAAACTTGGCATTTCTTATGATGATGAACGAAGAATTAAAGCGGTTATTGTTTATATTATGAAAAAAATGGTTTTTGAAAAAGGAGATACGTATTTACAAAAAGAGGACATTTATGATCGGGTTTATCATTATCTTCAATTTTCTATTCGGGAAGAAGATTTTTCTATTTACTTACATGAACTTATGAATGAAGATAAAATTGTTATTTTTGAGGAAGATTATTATTTAAAAGAAGATTATGAAGCAGAAAGGGAAATTGTTTATAAATTTTCTCTTCTTCTAAATAGGCCGAAACAAAAACAAGAAAAATCGTTGGAATTTTTGGAAACGTTAGAAAAAGAAAATCATATTCATTATAATGAAAAACAAAAGGAAGCGATTCAAAAGGCTTTAGAAGAAAATTTGTTAATTATTACTGGTGGACCAGGGACTGGGAAAAGTGCGACAAGTTTAGTAGTCAAATAAACAAAGCTACTACATTATCTAAGATAATGAACTGATAGTCTGAGATGAGAATTGATAGGGTAACGCCTTGAAGCTCACTGCTAATACTTCGACATGCAGGAGTTGGTAACAAACCTGTGTGAAGCTCGAGGAAGTCGGCTGAAGAACACCCTAGAACAGAAAATTATTAAGTAATGTTGGTACAAAAGTGTCTAGAGACCGCCCGCAGGAAAGATAATAGAGTATGTTCAAGGAAAAATGAGTCAATAACTCATGTGTTTGATAGGTCGGGCATCTATAAAATAACTATGGTTAGAATGTATTCAAAATACTGACGAACCTCCGAATGTAAGTCTCGTAAAAGTGGAAAGAGTCGAAAGGGCTCGGGATAGTTATATGCCAGAGGGCAGACTGAATTTTTTCTAAGTCTGACCTTAATCGTTACAGGCGATTGCGGTATATCGGGATAGAGGAGTGAACCTAAGGTTATATGGTAAAAGATAAGGCTATCGGAACTTGGAATTATCCAACCTTAAGCTTTAAGGTTTAAGGTAGCAGAAGCGAAAACATTTAATAATGTATAAGTTATGCGTAATGGATAATAAGCGGTGGTATTACTTACGATGTTTCTTGTAATGAGAAACGGAGGGATGACCACTAGTCATAATATAAGATTAACGTAAACTTACATCAAAATTTTATATAACAAATTGCGAGTAAGAATAATAAACTTCGTAAGTTGGGAAGTTAACTCTTCGCAGAAATCGAGGTGAATACGTTATGAAAGATAAAAACTTTACACGAAAAGAAAAATCTGCATATTATTCACAATGTATGCAGATGTACCAAGGTTTATATGAGTTAACAAAAGAACAAATTAAAGATAAAGGTTATGCTTCGCATAAAAGCTTAATGTATAAAATAGCTTCTACAAAGAATATAGTGAATGCAATAAGAAGTATTTCAAAAAACACAGGCGGAGGAACCGCTGGTGTGGATGGAACTACCATTAGGGATGTTAAGAAATATAATAACTCAGAAATGGTAAGAAGAATACAAAATAAACTTCTAGGTAACAACTATCAACCTAAAAGAATTAAAAGAGTATATATTCCTAAAAATAATGGGGATTTAAGACCTCTTGGAATTCCAACAATAGAAGATAGAATTATACAGCAAGCAATAAAGCAAGTACTTGAACCAATAGCAGAAGCTCAATTTTCAAGAGTAAGCTCAGGATTTAGACCAGGAAGGTCTGCTCATAATGCAATGGCACAAGTAGACAATATGATACAAATGTCTAAAATGAGTTGGTGTGTCAAATGTGACATAAAAGGATTCTTTGACAATGTTGACCATAATAGATTAATTAAAGCATTATGGAGTTTTGGTATAAGAGACAAAAAAGTTCTTAGTATTATCAAAACAATATTAAAAACAGAAATAGTAGATATGGATGGCACAGTAACAAAACCTGAAAAAGGAACGCCACAAGGCGGAGTTATAAGCCCGCTACTAGCAAATATTTACTTAGATGCTTTAGACAAATGGGTAGAATCTCAATGGACACATTTTAAAACAAGGTACACATATTACTCAGATATAAGAGATAAGAGCTATCAAAGACCAAATCAAAATAAGAAATATAGAGCACTTCGAAGTAACTCAAAAATGAAAGAAATGTATATTATTCGATATGCAGATGATTTTTTGATTTTTACAAACAGTAAAGAAAATGCAGAGAAAATAAAACATGCTACTATATTATGGTTAAAACAAAATTTAAAACTTGAGTGCAGTCTTGAAAAAACAAAGCTCATAGACCTTAAAAATGAATTTGCAGAATTTCTGGGATTCAAATTTAAAATATCCAATAGAGTAAAAGTAACATCTAAAGGAAGTAAAAAATATATTATAGATTCACATATTGCAGATAAGTCGCTTAAAAATATAAAAGAAAAGTTGAACAAACAAATCGATTATATAGCTACTGCAAATGATAATATAACATTTCATAAAGCCATACAAATTTACAATAGCATGGTAATGGGCATTCATAATTATTTCTGTGTTGCTCATGGAGTTAATAATGATTTAAGCCGAATTGGCTGGGATATTCAAAGGAAACTCTATAACAGAGTTCTCAAAGATTATCCAGACAGAAACTCTACACCAGAAAATTATCTTCCGTGTTACCAGACAATAGTAAATAAATATGGTACTTCCAAAGAGCTAAAATGGTGCAAAGGAATTCCGATAATTCCAATCAGGTATGTACAATTTAAAGCCCCAATAAGCTTTAATGAAGGTTATAATCTATATGATATAGAAAATAATCTAAATACAATAAACCTTGAAGATATGGCAAAAATAATTGCATATTTTTCAAGTGATGTGCATAATGAACGAGACACAACGGAATTATACGAAAACAAAATCAGTAGATTAGTTAGCCAAAAAGCTCTCTGTTATATTACGAAAACACCGTTGATATATGGAGAAATAGCTACACATCATATACTTCCTGTACATCTTGGTGGAACTGATAAATATGAAAATATTATCATAATACAAGAAAGAGTTCATGAATTAATACATAATTCAGAATCACTACAAGAAGCATTAGAGAAGCTCAAATCGGAATATTCAACGGGAAAAAGAATCGAAAAGAAGTTTACTGAAATCTATATTAAAGCGAATCCTGAGAAATCTAAAATTTAAACAGTAAGTGAAAAGTTAACTTATATTATGATGGCACGCCGTGTGCGGTGAAAGTCGCATGCACGGTGTAGAGCGGGGGAAAAGCTGGAGATAATATCAAAGGCTTACCTATCGCTATC